>NZ_JBFULS010000030.1:0-59829 GCF_054049775.1 Methylobacterium sp. P5_C11
CCTGGGCGCCGCATCGGCCGGCCTCGCGGGGGCGCTGATCCTCGTCCTGCTGGCGGCGGGCGCGATCTGGTCTCTTCGGTCGAGCGCCCCGAAGGCGGAGACGACGCTGGCTGTCCAGAACGGCCTGGCGCCGAAGCCCCTGCCGCCGCTCTCGATCGTGGTTCTGCCCTTCGCCAACATGAGCAACGATCCCGAGCAGGACTTCTTCGCCGACGGTCTGACCGAGGACCTGACCACCGACCTGTCGCACCTGGCCGGCAGCTTCGTGATCGCGCGCAACACCGCCTTCACCTACAAGGGCAAGGCGGTCGACGTGAAGCAGGTCGGCCGCGATCTGGGTGTCCGGTACGTGTTGGAAGGCAGCGTTCGCCGCACCGGGGACCACGTGGTGCTGAACGCCCAGCTCGTGTCGACGGAGACCGGTGCGCATATCTGGGCCGATCGCTTCGATGGCGACCGCAGCCGATTGGGCGAGATCCAGGCGGAGTTCGTCGCGCGTCTCGCGCGCTCGCTGGACGTTCAGCTCAGTCAGGCGGAAGGCCTGCGGATCCTCCGGGAGGGCTCTCTCAGCCCGACGGCCGCCGATCTGAATATGCTGGGCTGGGCCGCCATGAACAGGCCGCGCACGCCCCCGAACACGCTGGAGGCGCGGAGCAAGTTCGAGCAGAGCCTGAGGATCGATCAGAACAATCCCGAGGCGAAGATCGGACTCGCGCGCGCGATCGCGCAAGCCGTCAACAGCCGGGTCAGCAAGGATCTCGCCGCCGATTCCCAGCTCGCCCTGCAACTCGCGAACAAGGGGCTCGCGGCGAAGCCGCAAAGTCCCATGGCGCATTACGTGAAGGCGGAGGTCCTTCGCGCGACCAAGGATTTCCAGCTGGGCCTGCGCGAGATCGCGATCGCCGTCGAGTACGATCCCAACATGGCGATCGCGCACGCGCTTGCCGGCATCATCACTCTCTGGGACGGGAAGGCCGACAGGACGTTCGAGCACGTCGAGAGGGCGATCCGGTTAAGTCCGAAAGACCCGCTGCTGAACGTCTGGGAATACTATATCTGCCATGCTCATACCCATCTTAAGCAATGGGAAGAGGCGATCCGGTGGTGCAACCGCTCGGTCGGGCACACGCCGTATTTCTTCGCCTATATAGACTTGGCCGTCGCCCATGCGTGGCTGGGCCACAAGGAACAGGCCCATGACGCCATCGAGAATGTGCTCAAGCTGATGCCCGGCTACACAATCCACACGCTGGCGACCGCCGATTACTCGAGAAATCCGACGTTCGTGAAAGAATACCAGCATCTCGTCGAAGGCGCGCGCATGGCCGGTCTGCCGGAGGGCTCGACGGATTGAGGTCAGGCGCCGCGCTTCTCGCGCGTGCGGCTCCTCTGTCCTGAGCGTTGGGGCTGACGGCCACAGTCGCCCAAGCACCGGCGGCCGCAGGCGAGACCGGTGGTAGACAGCCATCTGTCGGGAACTTGAGGCCAGGACGGCGAAAGCACGCCTCGGGCCTTGCGATGATCAGGCGATGCCCGGAGACCCGCTGTGCGACCGCTCAGCAGGGGTCGGACGCATCGGTCAGGTCGTTTCGCTCCACACCTCTTCTCGTCGATCGAGAAGAGGTTGGTGCGGCCAAGAGGACTCGAACCTCCACCCCTCGCGGGACTAGCACCTCAAGCTAGCGCGTCTACCAATTCCGCCATGGCCGCATCGGACGCGAAGATCCGTCCGTTCGCTCGACCTGTGCGCCCCGCGGGAGAACCCGGAGCCGCTGTCGTGTCGCGCGGCGCAGCGGATAACAGATCGTCCCGCCGCCGACAAGCGCCCCGCTCACAGGGAATCGTAGCCGCCCTCCAGGAAAGGCGCCGCGCCGTCGCCAATGCTGACGCCGGGTTCCACGATCGAAGCCGCCTTGCGGATCAACTCGGTCACCTCGACGGAGATGCGGTCGCCGGTCACGACGATCTGCCCACGGGCGATCGGATGGTCGTTGGCCAGGATCTCGACCATGTCGCTGTCGCTGGCCTCCAGCTCGATCACGGCGCCGCGGCCCATGCGCAGCAGCATGTGCAGGGGCATCCGCGCCCGGCCCAGCACCACCGTCAGATCGACCTTCAGGGTCTCGAAGACCGCCACCACCCGCCATCCCGTCTCGCGGCCGAAACCTTGCAACAGCCGGCCGCGGATGTTGAAGGCTTCGACCATCGACGCAGGATGGTGAACCCTTGGTAAACGCGCCCCGCCTCACCGTCAGTCCGCACGCCTTTCCGAAGCGGCCCGGCTCCGATTCGGTGGCCGGCCCGGTGGGCTGGCGCGTCAGCGACGCCCCCGTGGGCTACGAGGCCGCGCTCGCCTGGATGGAGGCGCGTGCCGAGGCGATCGCCCGCGGCGCGGCCCCCGAATGCGTATGGCTGCTGGAGCACCCGCCGCTCTACACGGCCGGGACGTCGGCGCGGACCGAGGACCTCGTGGCGCCGGACCGCTTTCCGGTCCACGTCACGGGTCGGGGCGGCCAGTACACCTATCACGGCCCCGGCCAGCGGGTCGCCTACGTGATGCTCGACCTCGACCGGCGCAGCCGCGACCTGCGGGCCTACGTGGCGAGTCTGGAGGCGTGGCTGATCGAGACACTGGCCGCCTTCAACGTCCGCGCCGAGCGCCGCGAGGACCGCGTCGGCGTCTGGGTGCGCCGCCCCGAAAAGGGGCCGGGGGTCGAGGATAAGATCGCGGCGATCGGCATCCGGGTCCGCCGCTGGGTCAGCTTCCACGGGATCAGCCTGAACGTCGAGCCCGACCTCGGCCATTTCGATGGGATCGTGCCGTGCGGCGTCCGGGAGCACGGGGTGACGAGCCTCGTCGACCTCGGCCTGCCGGTGAGCACGGCCGAGGTCGACATGCAGCTGCGCGCCGCCTTCGAGGACATCTTCGGGGCGACCGTGAACGAGCCCGCGGTGTGACCGCCGTCCGTCAGAAATCCGCGTGCAGCCGGGAGGCGAAGAAGTGCGCCGGCCCGCGATCGCGGTTGTACCCGGGGTTGTCGATGAACTGGTAGTCGAAGGTCAGGGTGACGAACTTGGTGAGGTTCAGGGCGTAGTAGGTCTCGATCGCGCGCTCGGTGCCGTAGTTGAGCCGGCCGTCGCCGACCAGCAGCCCGTAATAGCCCGCCGCGAAGGCCGCGCGGTGCGAGGGCGAGAGCCCGTTCATCGCGGCGCCCAGGCCGATTGTGTCGTCGGGCCGATCCCAGGCCTTGCCCTTGAGCGACAGGCCACCGGAAAAGCTCTGGTCGATGTCGGTGAACGAGATGTTCTCCGTGCGTCCGTCGTTGAGGCTGGCGCGGGCGAACAGTCCCAGTTCGGGCGTCAGCGCCTGCTCCAGGTTGATGTAGCCGCCGGTCTTGCGGCGGGGGCGCCGGGTCGCCGCCACCGCGTCGTTGATGTCGTCGAACAGGCCGCGCTGCGTCAGGGTGACCGCGTCGCGGTTGTTGGCCGAGACGCCGACATTCGAGAACAGGCCGATGCGGATCTTGCCGGGCTGCTCCAGCCACGGGAGAACGTGGCGCTCCTCGAACTCGACGTTCAGCCCCGCGCGCCGGAACACCCGCGGGTCGAGGACGTCGCTCGACGGCTCCTTGGGCACCTGCGTGTAGGCGGCGCGGACCGCGAATTCGGGCCGGTTGTATTCGGCGTAGAGCCCTTGCGTGAAGCCCGGGAGGTTCGCCGGGAAGTCCCACGCCGATGAGCCCCAGAGCGACCAGTTGAAGAAGTCGACCCGCGGATCGTGCGCGTAGATGTTGCCGTCGAAGAAGTCGCCCAGCGCGAACTTGCCGGCGATCACCGTGACCCGTTCGGAATCGTAGCGGGTGGCGACCTGGTTCGGCCCGTCCGGCACGTCCACGGTCTCGCCGCCGAGACCGAAGGTCTGCTTCACGTAATAGCGGTTCGAGCGCAGCTTCGGGAACGGGGCGCCGGCCTTCTGCGCCTCGCCGTTGACGAAGCCGGCGACGCCGAGCGTCCGCGACAGGCCGAAGCCCTGGCTGAACTCGGGATTGTAGTAGATCTCGGTACTGTCGGTGAGCTTCAGCCCGAGGAAGACCGTGGCCGTCGTGGTCTGCCGGGCCTGGTGCGGGAGCAGGCTCTGGGCGCCCTCGTAGGGCGAGCGGAAGCCCGGGACGRCCTGCGCGATCAGGGTCGTCTGCCCGTGCAGCGAGAAGCGGCCGGTGTCGCCGTTGTCGGGGTCGTGCGGCGCGGTCTCGTCCGGGTCCGGCGGCACGGTCAGGCCGCCCGGGAACCACATCAGCCGGGCGAACAGCTGGTTGGACGTGAAGCTCGCCCGGGTCGAGACCGGGCCGCCGGCATCGCCCGGCACCGCGCCCAGCGGGAAGCGCCGGCTACCGCCGAGATCGACGTAGCGGTAGTCGAGCCCGAGGGCGATGTGGTCGGTGACGGCGTATTGGACCCCCGCGCCGAGGGTGAAGCCGACATAGCCGAGGTCCCGCCGCGCCGTGTTCTGCCCGCCCGTGTCGAGATCCGGATAGGTGGCGAGGAAGCGCGCGTTCGCCCCCGCGAGCCCGAAGGTGCCGTAGATCAGGTAGCGGTCGAAGCTGTAGCCGATCCGGGCGCGCAGGGCACCGTAGAGATCGGTCTTGGCGCGTATGATGTTGAAGCCTGGATCGACGTCCGCGTAGCCGAAGCCCGCCGCGGTCGAGGGGACCGGCCGCTTCAGATTGGCCGCATCGAGGCTGGCCTCGACCCCGTAGACCCAGGGGCCTGCCTGCCAGTTCCAGCCGCCGAACAGGCCGCCGACCGCCGTCGTGGCGTTCTTGCCCTGGTCGCTGCGGCCCGTGGAATCGCCGCTGCGGAAGGCCGGAACCGCGCGACCGCCGATGGTCGTCGGGCCGAAATTGTAGGCGCCGTAGGATCCGCCGGCGCTGCCCTCGAGGCCGACATACCCGCCCGACCAGTCGGCATAGGTGGACCGTTCGGCGAGATGCGGAGTCGCGAGGTCGGCGCCCCGCGCGGCGACAATCGCCAGCAGGGGTGCGGTCAGTACCAGGGCTGCCGTGCGGGCCAGGGAAACGGAACGGGTTCTCATCCGACTCATTGGAAAAGTATAGCACGTGCTAAGACAGCGTCTGGCGTTGCGCAAGCCACGGTGCGCCGTCTCGCCACAGGCTGTCTCGCAGGTCATCGCCGTTCCGCGTCGCATTCTCGGATCTCCGCATGGCGATCGCATGACGATCCAGGGTTCGGCGACCCGGTCAAGATCCGGAATGTCGTTGGCTGACGAACATCTTCGTGAGAGTCTACGAAGCGCGCCGTGATGCTCGGGAAGGACAGGCGAATACGGTCTCGCCATCCGGGCGTCATCTCAGATTAGAATTGTTATTATTTGATGCAACGCGATTCCAGTTTGAACTTCGCGCGGGGTGGATTATGTGCGGATGCATGCACGCCTCGCACGTCATTCCGGTTCTCCGCGGCCTCTCCGTGGCCGCGCTCCTCGCGTTCGCGGGTGCCGCGCAGGCCAAGGAAGTGCCGATCGGGCCGCATGTGACGCGCAACGGCCTGGAGGTCGCAGCGGTCTACCTCCAGCCGATCGAGATGGATCCGCCCGGCATGATGCGCGAGGCCGCCAAGTCGGACATCCATCTCGAAACGGATATCCGGGCCGCCAAGGACAACCGCAACGGCTTCGCCGAGGGCGACTGGGTACCGGCGCTCGATGTCCGCTTCGAGGCCGTGAAGCTCGACGGCGACAAGCCCACCGACCAGACCGTGTCCGGGATGCTGATGCCGATGGTCGCCAATGACGGACCGCATTACGGCGACAACGTCAAGCTGTTCGGCCCCGGGCGCTATCGCCTCACCGTCACCGTCGCGCCTCCCGGTAGGGACAGTCATTTCGGCCGCCACGTCGACAAGGAGACGGGGGTCGGCCCGTGGTTCGAGTCCTTCTCGGTGACCCAGGACTTCACCTTCGCCGGCGTCGGCAAGAAGGGCGCCTACTGAAAGTGCCGGAGCTGCCCGTGTCCCGCTTGTATCGCCCCATCCGCACCTTCTCCGCCGCGCTGCTGATCGCCTGCGCGACTGGGCCTGCGCGCGCCGACGACATGCCGGTGATCAAGGTCGAGATGCGCGACGGTGTGATCCTCCCCGCGGTGATCGAGGTGCCGGCCAACACCCGGTTCAAGCTGGAGATCTCGAACACCGGCCAGTCCCCGGTTGAATTCGAGAGCGCGGAACTGAAGCGCGAGAAGGCCCTCGCCGCGGGCTCGACCTCGGCGATCGTGTTCCGCACCCTCGATGCCGGTACCTACCAGGTGTTCGACGATTTCCATCCGGACGCGAAGGCGACCTTGGTAGCCAAATGAGCGCGTCGACGGCAGCGCCGGTCATCCTTCCCCGCGCCGGGATGCCGGCGCGCCGGGCGGCCGTCGATGCAGGGCTCGCCCGGTTCGGCGACGGCCTGCGCCGGTACGGATGGATCATCCGGTCCATTCAGTGGCTGATCGTCGCCGTCTACGCCGTGCTGGTGATCGTCCCGGCGCTGCTGCCGCTCCCCGACAACGCCGCCCACATCTGGACGAACCTGACGCTCGCCGCGCAGTTCGCCTTCTGGGGAATCTGGTGGCCGTTCGTGCTGGTCAGCATGGTGCTGGTCGGCCGGGCCTGGTGCGGCGTCCTCTGCCCCGAGGGCGCGCTCAGCGAGTTCGCGAGCCGCTGGAGCCGCGGCTACGCCGTGCCGCGCTGGATCACGTGGTCGGGCTGGCCGTTCCTGGCGTTCGCCGGCACCACCGTCTACGGGCAGATGACCAGCGTGTACGGCTACCCGAAGCCGGTCCTCGCCATCCTCGGCGGCTCGACGCTCGCGGCGATCGTGGTCGGCCTGCTCTACGGACGCAACAAGCGGGTCTGGTGCCGCTACCTCTGTCCGGTCAACGGCGTCTTCGCGGTCCTCTCGAAGCTCGCCCCGGTGAGCTTTCAGGTCGACCGCGCAGCCTGGGCGGCCTCGCCCAAGCCCGCCCGCGGCGCGGCGGCGTTCAACTGCGCGCCGCTCGTCCCGGTGAAGACGATGCGCGGCGCCGGCGCCTGCCACATGTGCGGTCGCTGCAGCGGCCATCGCGGCGCGGTCCGCCTCGCCCTGCGCTCGCCCAACCACGAGATCGTCTACGTGGCGGGCGGAGAGCCCAGCCTCGACCAGACCCTGCTGATCCTGTTCGGCATGCTGGCGCTGGCGGTGGGCGCCTTCCAGTGGTCGTCGAGTCCCTGGTACGTCGACGCGAAGCAATGGGCGGCCACGTGGCTCATCGAGCACGGGACGACGTGGCCCCTGGAGCATTCGGCACCCTGGTTCATCCTGACGAACTACCCCGACCGCAACGACGTCATGACCCTCCTCGACGGCGCATTGCTGCTGACCTACATCGGCGCCGCGACACTCGTTCTCGGCCTCGCCCTGTCGGGGATCGTGGCGCTGGCGACCGTGACCCTCGGGGGCTGGTCGCTTCGGCGTTTCCATCACCTCACCCAGACGCTGATCCCCGTGGCGGGCTGCGGGGTCTTCCTGGGGTTGTCGGCGCTCACCGTCACGTTCCTGCGGGGTGACGGCATCGTGGTGCCCCACGTTGCCGAGATCCGCGCGGGCCTCCTCGCCGGCGCGAGCCTGTGGAGCGTCTGGCTCGCTTGGCGGGTGGCGGGCCTCGGCGCCGGCGGTCTCCGCCGGGTCGCGGCCTCGGCCTGCATCGCCGGCGCGGCCGCCCTGTCGGTGGTGAATTGGGTGCTCCTGTTCTGGATCTGGTAGCGCGCGGTTCGCGCGCGGCGCTTCGTACGACACCGTAACCCCTGGAGACCGCCATGATCGGCGCGTTCGTCATCGCCTTCCGCGAAGTCATCGAGGCGGGCCTCATCATCTCCATCGTGCTGGCGGCGACCCGCGGCATCCCCGGCCGGATGCGCTGGGTCCTGCTCGGGGTCGCCGGCGGGCTGGCGGGCGCCGGGGTCGTCGCCCTGTTCGCCGAGAAGATCTCCGACGCCTTCGAGGGCAACGGCCAGGACATCCTGAACGCCGCCGTGCTGATCGTCGCCGTGCTGCTCCTCGTCTGGCACAACACCTGGATGAGCAAACACGGGAAGGAACTGGCCGGCGAACTGCGCGCGGCCGGCGCGGCCGTGCGCTCGGGCGAGCGCGAGGCCGCGGCGCTGTCGATCGTGATCGGCGCCGCGATCCTGCGCGAGGGCGCCGAACTGGTGCTGTTCCTCTACGGCCTCGTCGCCTCGGGCACCTCAGGAGCCGACATCCAGTTCGGCGCGGTGGCGGGCATCGGGGCGGGCATGCTGCTCTCTGCGGCGACCTATCTCGGCCTCGCCTCGATCCCGAGCCGGTACGTGTTTTCGGTGACCAGCGTGCTGATCGTCTTCCTCGCCGCGGGCCTCGCCGCGCAGGCGGCTCAGTTCCTGGCCAATGCCGGCGTCGTGGACGTCCTCGGCCACACCCTCTGGAACAGCTCCGGGGTGATCGCCGAGAATTCCTGGCCGGGCCGCGTCCTGCACGCTCTCGTCGGCTACACCGACCGGCCGACGGCCCTGCAGGGCCTCGTCTACCTCGCGACGATCGCCGTGATGGTCGGCCTGATGCAGTGGAGCGCCGCCGACAAGCGCCGCGCCATGCGGACGGCCTGAGGCCGGCCGCGGACCGGGCAGGTCCGCGCCCCGGCCCGACTCTGGCCCGCCGCAACCGCGCCGGCTGCGGCGGACCGATCTCAGGTCGTCAGGCCGGCAGAGCCCATTTCGCCGGATCGGCCGGCTTTTCCTTGTAGATCGCCCCGTCGACATCGACGTGCAGCTCCGTCGCCGCGCCGTCGCCGCGCCGGGCCAGCAGCTCCACGTGCTTGGGCTTGCGGCGCGGCGTCCCCAGAACCGTCCAGCCCGCGGCCGTGGCCGCCGCCAGGGCCAGCGCGGGATCGGCGGGCAGGTCGGGCCGTGCCGACCCGGCTGCATGGTGGGGCTTCTTGTGATGGATCAGCACCGGCTCGCGGCCCAAGGCCGAGATCCGTGTGACCTTGATCTCCGAGGGGCGGCGTTCGCCCTCGACGGTCACGCGCAGGCCGGTCGCGAGGGCGAAGGCCTGCGCCCCCTTCGGACCGAGATCGGCGAGGTGCGTGCCGTCCTCCCCTTCGATGGTGAAGCGATGGGCGAAGACGTGTCGGATGGTTCCCGACAGGGACGTGGTCTCGTGATGCGGCATGATCTTCTCCGTGGAGCGCCCAACCGCAGGCGCATTCGATATATCGGAATCGATCGATCGCGCGTCAAGGTTGGCCGTCCGCGCCGAGCTGGCGGATTCGTACATCTGCTCTGACAACGCGGCGTCAGGCCCGGGCGCGGATTGCCTCTCCACCCAAGTCGGGCTTGTCCGACTTGGCCTCCTCAGTGCGGGCGAGGGACAGGGGATGGGCGGCATCCGCAGACAGCGCGACGGGCCTGCCCGAGAGACCCCCTCTCCCCGCTTGCGGGGAGAGGGCTCCGGCGACCTTGTCGTCGCTGGAGCGAGGCGGCAGCCGAAGGTGAGGGGGCGGTGCCGGAAGAGCCTCCTCCGGAGCCGCCCCCTCACCGCCGCTCCGGCTTCGCCTTTCGCTTCCCGCACGGACGACGCGGTCCGTGCGGGCCTCTCCCCGCGTGCGGGGAGAGGGGAACCCGCGCTCCGTTCTGAGATGTGTGACCATCGTAGCTGCACCGTGTCGGGCACCGTCACGCACCAGCCCGACGTCCCTGCGGAGCCCGGGCCGATCGCAGGGCTTGCCCGCGGAGCCGAGGGCCGCTCCCGAGAATCCGGGTCAGGCGCCGGTCGCGACCGCGCGCGCCGGATCGGCGCCCCATTCCGACCAGGAGCCGTCGTAGAGCCCCCGCGCCGGGCGGCCCATGGTCTCCAGCGCCAGCGCGATGATCGCGGCGGTCACGCCCGAGCCGCAGGTGGTCACGATCGGCCGGTCCGGATCGACGCCGCTCTCGGCGAAGACGGTCGCCAACGCGTCGGGGCTCTTCATGCGGCCGTCGTGCTGGAGCGCCGCGTAGTGAAGGTTGCGGGCGCCGGGCATGTGCCCCGGCCGGACGCCGGGCCGGGGCTCCGGCTCCTCGCCGCGGAACCGGGTCGCAGAGCGGGCATCCACCACCTGCGCCGAGCCGGTTTCTAGCGCCCGCGCCACGTCGTCCGCGTCCGCCACCGCCCCGTGGTCGAGGCGGGCGGTGAAGTGGCGGCGCGCATGCGCCCGTGATTCGCCCTCCTCGGTGGCGTAGCCCGCTGCCACCCAGGCCGGCAGGCCGCCGTCCAGCACCAGCGCGTCGCGGACGCCGAAGGCCTTGAGCATCCACCAGACCCGCGGAGCCGAGAACAGCCCCTGTCCGTCGTAGACCACGATCTGCATGCCGTCGCCAACGCCGAGCGCCCGCATCCGTGCGGCGAACACTTCGGGCCGCGGCAGCATGTGCGGCAGGCTCGATTCGGTATCGCTCATCGCGTCGAGATCGAAGCGGCGGGCACCGGGAATATGAGCGGCACGAAACTCGGCCTCGGGGTCACGGCTCGCGGCCGGGAGATACCAGGAGGCGTCCAGCACCACGATGTCGGGGGCGGCGAGGCGGTCGTGCAGCCATTCGGGGGACACGAGGGGCGCATGGGCCATGGTCGGCGGGTCCAGCTCTGTTCGCGTTGCGCCCGCACAGAACCACAGGTCGAACCCGGTTGCACGCCCGGGGCGCCGCCAGACGGGCGCGTTCGGCCGGTTTCGTCAGAACCGCCAATGCCAATCGAACGGCTGCCGGAATAACGCGAGCTACGCATCCTGCACCGTGGTCCGATGCGTCCCACGCAGGCTGGTCTTGTTTTAAGGAGCCGTAACCCCAGTTACGACAACATCATGACGCCAATCGCGTCGGTCGTCCGGCCGGCACCGTGTTGGCCGCCCCGGACGCACCGCTCGCGGACGCGTCCCGGGGACGCCGTCTGAACGAGATGCGTTCAAACCTTCCCTGTCTGCCGGGGCGTCCGACCCACAGCAGGATGCTTATTGAGCCGATCAACGCCATGAATCAACTCGTCCGCATGTCCCAGATCGGCGATGCCGAGACCGTCGAGGAGCCGTCGGCCGACCTGCGCGTCCCGTTCGCGCAGTCCGGCGCCTTCGTGTGCAAGTACATCATCGGCGAGCCGAACGACCGCGCCGTCTGCTGCGGCGCCCCCGTGTCCGACGGCAAGAGCTGGTGTGCCTATCACCGCCGCATCGTGTTCGAGCCGACCCGCCCCGGCCGCATCCGCTGAGATCCGGCCGCAGCATCCCGGCCGTCACTGGGTCCGCATGATCTGGATGACCGCCGGGGTGATGATGACCACGAACAGCACCGGCAGGAAGAACAGGATCATCGGCACGGTGAGCTTCGGCGGCAGTCCGGCCGCCTTCTTCTCCGCCTCGTTCATGCGCAGGTCGCGGCTTTCCTGGCTCAGCACCCTCAGCGCCTGGCCGACCGGCGTGCCGTAGCGCTCGGCCTGGATCAGCGCGGTTGCGACGGATTTCACGGGCTCGAGCCCGGTGCGCATCACGAGGTTCTCGTATGCCTGACGCCGGTCCGGCAGGAACGACATCTCGGCGGTCATCAGGGCGAGTTCCTCGGCCAGCACGACCGAGGACGTGGCGATCTCGGTGCTGACCTTCCGGAAGGCGTTCTCGATCGCCATGCCGGATTCCACGCAGATCAGCGTCAGGTCCAGGGCGTCCGGCCACGCTTTCCGGATCTCGGTCTGGCGCTTCTTGGCGGTGTTCACCAGGAACAGTTCCGGCGCCTTGATGCCCGCGTAGGCCGCGGCGATCACCATCCCGAACCGTACCAGGTAGGAGGTGTCGACGACCTCCAGCACGAACAGGTAGAACAGGGCGGCGATCAGGGTGGCCATCGGCGCCACCAGCCGGAAGAACAGGAACGCGGTCTCCGCCCCCTGGCCGCGATAGCCCGCCTGCATGAGCTTGCGCTTGGCCGTGTCGGTGCCGAGCCAGCGGCGCAGCTGGTAGCGTTCGACGATGGACTTCATGTAGGCCTTCGGCTGGACGCGCAGCGTCGCCCGGGTCACGGTCGGATCCGCGCGCGTCCGCTCGCGGCGCCGGATCTGCTCGCGCTCGTCGCTGACGAGCTTCATCCGCTTGCCGAGCCTGTCGGTTTCCAGGAAGGGCTGTGCCACCGCGTAGGCGGTCGCGGCCGCCGCGACGGCGGTCAGCAACGTGCCCATGAAGCGGGGATCGAACAGCTTTTCGGCGATGGCATCGATCATCGGGCGGAATCCGGCAGGAGGCGCACCGCGCCTAGAATTCGAAGGCGATCATCTTCTTGATGGTGAAGACGCCGATGGACATCCAGATCGCCGCGCCGACCAGCGCGATCTTGCCGGTATCGGTCGTCCAGAGCAGCGAGATGTAGTCCGGGCTCGTCAGGGCGGTGATGCCCGCCACCGCGAAGGGCAGGCAGGCGATGATCGAGGCCGAGGCCTTGGCCTCCATGCTCATCGCCTGGACCTTACCGCGCATCTTGGCGCGGTCGCGCAGCACGATGGAGAGGTTGTTCAGGGCCTCGGACAGGTTGCCGCCCGACTGCTGCTGGATGTTGATGACGATGGCGAAGAAGTTCACCTCAGCGGTGGGCACGCGTTCGAACAGGCGCGTGCACGCCTCGCCGAGCGAAAGCCCCATCGCCTGGGTCTCCACGACGGTCCGGAACTCGCTGCGCACCGGTTCCTCGGCCTCCCGCGAGACCATGCGGAAGCAGTCACCCACCGGGATGCCGGTGCGGATGCCGCGGACCACCACGTCCACGGCGTTGGGCAACTCCTTGTTGAACTTCGCGATGCGCTTGAGCCGCAGGCGGCGCAGCAGCAGGGCCGGCAGGCCGAACCCGCCCGCGAAGGCGGCCCCGAGCGCAGCGAGGGGGGTGTCGGTGATCACGAAGATCAGCATCCCGACGACGCCGCCGCTGACCGCCGAGACCGTGTAGAAGGTCCGCTTCGTCCAGCCGAGGCCGGCGCGGGCGAGCTTCAGCTCGATGCTGGCCTTCGAGGCGCCCTTGGCCTTGGCCTCGATCTCGCTCAGCGTCTTGGCGACCTGCTCGCGCCGGTTGACCGCGACGCCGCGGGTCGCAGCCCCGGAGGCGGACACGCCGATCGCCTTGAGGCGCTTGGTCGCCCGGCGCTCCCCGCCGAGCAGGGGCAGGATCGCCACGTAGGCGACGGCCGCCACGGCGATGCCGATCAGGCCCGCCGCGAGAGGCAGGTTGGCGGCGCCCGCGGCGGCGACGGGAAGGTCCGGCATGCCCTCAGCTCCGGTCGACGACCTCGGCGGCGTCGAGCGCCTCGCCGAGCCGCTGTTCCAGGCCGTAATAGCGGGCGCGCTCCCAGAATTTCGGCCGGCCGACGCCGGTGGAGCGGTGGCGCCCGATCAGCTTGCCGTTCGCGTCCTCCCCGACGATGTCGTAGAGGAAGATGTCCTGCGTGGTGATGACGTCGCCCTCCATCCCGAGCACCTCGGTGATGTGGGTGATGCGCCGGGAGCCGTCGCGCAGGCGCATGGCCTGGATCACCACGTCGATCGAGCCGCAGATCATCTCGCGCAGGGTCCGCGACGGCAGGGTGAACCCGCCCATCGAGATCATCGACTCGATGCGCGACAGGCACTCACGCGGGCTGTTGGCGTGGAGCGTGCCCATCGAGCCGTCGTGGCCAGTGTTCATCGCCTGGAGCAGGTCGAAGGCCTCCGGTCCGCGCACCTCGCCGACGATGATCCGCTCCGGCCGCATGCGCAGGCAGTTCTTGACGAGGTCGCGCATGGTGACCTGGCCCTGGCCCTCCATGTTGGGCGGGCGCGTCTCCAGGCGCACGACGTGCGGCTGCTGGAGCTGGAGTTCCGCCGCGTCCTCGCAGGTGATCACCCGCTCGTCGAGCTCGATGAAGGCGGTCAGGCAGTTGAGCAGCGTGGTCTTGCCCGAGCCGGTGCCGCCCGAGATGACCACGTTGCAGCGCGACTGGCCGATGATCTTGAGAACCTCGGCGCCCTCCGGCGAGATCGCCCCGAAGCGCACGAGCTGCTCCAGAGTGAGCTTGTCCTTCTTGAACTTGCGGATGGTGAGGGCCGGGCCGTCGATGGCGAGCGGCGGCGCGATCACGTTGACGCGGGACCCGTCCGGCAGGCGCGCGTCGCAGATCGGCGAGGCGTCGTCGACGCGGCGCCCGACCTGGCTGACGATCCGCTGGCAGATGTTCATCAACTGCTGGTTGTCGCGGAAGCGGACGCTGGTCAGCTGGATCTTGCCGTTGACCTCGATGAAGGTCCGGTTGGCGCCGTTGACCATGATGTCGGCGATGTCGTCCCGAGCGAGCAGGGGCTCGAGCGGACCGTAGCCGAGCACGTCGTTGCAGATGTCGTCGAGCAGTTCCTCCTGCTCGGCAATCGACAGGACGATGTTCTTGAGCCCGATGATCTCCGTGACGATGTCGCGGATCTCCTCGCGGGCGGTCTCCGCGTCGAGCCGCGAGAGCTGCGTGAGGTCGATCGCCTCGATCAGCGCCCCGAAGATCAGGCTCTTGGTGCGATAGTAGTCCTCGGAGCGCGCCGTCTCGACGACCACAGGGGGCGCCGGCGCGGGACGGGCGGCCGGTGCCGCCGAATCGCGCAGGACCGGCATGGTCGGCGCCGCCGCCCGTGTCTGCGGAATCGGCGCAGGCGCCGCCGATGCGCCGCCGGTCTGTCGCCTACCGAACATGGAGCGGATCCCTGGCGCTGCCCTGCGGAGCCTGTCGGGCGAAGGACGGCGTCCGCATCACGAGGCCTTGCGGCCGGCGAGCTTGGCGAGCAGCGGCTCCAGGAGGCTCGGACGGCCGCGCCGGTTCTCGGGACGCCCGAGGGTGAGGGCCGCCAGATCGTTGAACAGCTCCGCCACCTTCGAGCCGGCCTGGATCTCGGCGATCATCTGGCCGTTGTTGGCGGCGGTGCCGAACAGGGTCGGCTCGAACGGAATCGAGAGGGCCACCGGGCATTCCAGGGCCTTGGCGAACTCGGCGGTGCCAATCTCCGGCCGCTTCGGCACACCGACGCCGTTCAGGAGGATGCGGGGCGGTTGGTCGTTCGGGCGCCCGTGCTTCAGCGCGCCGAGCAGGTTCTTGGTGTTGCGCAGGCAGGCGAGGTCGGGGCCGGCCACGATCAGGATCTCGTCGGCCGCCGTCAGGACGCGTTTCGACCAAGCGCTCCATTGGTGCGGAATATCGAGGACCACGCAGGGCACGCTCGCCCGCATGTGCTCGATCAACGCGTCGAAGGCCGGCTCCGACAGGTCGATGGTCCGGTCGAGGCTTGCCGGGGCCGAGAGCAGGCTCAGGTTGTCGCTGCACTTGGACAGCAGCCGCTCGACCAGGGCCGAATCCAGGCGTTCGGGGGCGAACACCGCCTCGGCGATGCCCTGCGGCGGGTCCTGGTTGAAATTGAGGGAGGCGGTCCCGAAGGCGATGTCGAGGTCGGCGATCACCGTCTGGACGCCCTGGTTCCGGGCCACCGACCACGCGAAATTGTGCGCCACCGTGGAGGCGCCGATGCCGCCCTTCACGCCGTAGACCGCCACCGTCCGTCCCACCGGCTTGACGCCCGGGGCCGAGAACAAGTCGGAGATCGCCGCGATCAGGGTCAGGGGCTCGACGGGGGCCATCAGGTAGTCGGACACCCCGCGCTGGATCAGTTGCCGGTAGAGCGTCACGTCGTTCAGATGGCCGATCACCAGGACGCGGGTGCCCTCGTCGCAGACCTCGGCCAGGGCGTCGAGGCACTCGATCGGCTTCGAGCGCGCGCCCTGCATCTCGATGACGATGACGTTGGGGGTCGGCGCGTGCCGGTAGGCCTCGATGGCGGCGGCGCCGCCGCCCATCCGGACCTTGACCTGCGCCTTCTGCATGCGCCGATCGAGGGCCGCGCCCTCGATCATCGCGGCGGTCTCGCCGGTCTCGCAGAATGCCTGGATGGTGATCCGGGGCACCGGGGCGATCGTGCGCTCGGTTGTCTCGGACAGGTCTGCCATGACGGCGCTTTCGGGTTCGCGTTCGGGGCGCGGCGTGGGGGTGGCGGCGAGGCGGCCCGTCCTCAACGCCGTCTGTCCTAGTTGGTGACTTGGGACTTCACGGCGGTCTGCCCATCTTGACGCCATGTGGTTGACGGATCCTTGCCGTCCCGCAACTGGCCGATATCCCGGACCCGCTTGACCGTGTCGATGCGGCCTTCGGGGCGGCCCCGCACGAGGTCCACCGGATCCGCCACCTGGGCCGCCACGTTCGTCTGCATGGCACAGCCCAGGTTCCAGCTCGGCTGGTTGCTGTAATCGTTCGCGAAGCCGCGAGCCCCGAGGTCCTGGGGCCAGAGGCCGCAGGCATCCGACACCTTGGCCTGCATGCGCTGGAAGCTCAGACGGATCGGCGCGGCGAGGGTCGGCGCCGCCACCGCGTAGCCGGCGACCGTGATCTCGCGGGCGCCGACGCCGTTCTGCGTCCCGAACCGGCCGAGCAGCGCCGCCGTCCGCTCGACGGCGACCACTTGGTCGGGCGGGACCCCCTGGGGCACCTCCATCAGCAGGACGCCGCGGCCGTAGCGCCGATATTCCAGCATGAAGGCGTCGACATCGCGGGCTTGGCGCGGATCGAGATGGCCGACCCCCGTGGGGAATACGTCGAGGCTGCGGCTCCCGTCGGTCAGCACGATCGGGTGGCGCGCCCGGTAGTCGGCCACGGCGATCCCGCCTGTGGTGGCGGGGTCGCTCTTGCAGGCTGCCGCGAGGGCGCCCAACGCGCAGGCCGCGACGAGGCTCGCGGCGCGGCGGGACAGTGCGGGCGGGTAACGTCCGGTCATGGTTCCGATCCTGGGGCGCGGCGGGGACGCGGGGGGCGCTACTCGACGATGAAGCCGACGCGGCCGCGATAGGTGTGTCCGAGCGGCGGCGCGGCGGCGGCCCCGGGGGAGGCGACCTTGCCGTAGAGGCGGTTGATCTGGCCGAGCAGAACCGCCTGGCCGTCGGTGGAGTCGACGAAGTTGTCGTCAGGCCGGCTCACCTGCTTCGGCTCCATCGCCCGGGCGATGTAGGGCGTGCACATGATCATCAGCTCGGTCTCCTGGCGCTGGTAGTCGCGGGAGCGGAACAGCGCGCCGAGGATCGGCAGGTTGATCAGGCCGGGCAGGCCGGTGATCGCCTGCTTGTTCACCTGCTGGATCAGGCCGGCGGTCATCATCACACCGCCCGAGGGCAGCTCGACGGTGGTCTCGGAGCGCCGCACCCGGGTGCCCGGGACCACGACGGAACTGTTGCCGACGACGTAGGTGAAGCTCTGCTGCGGATCGATCTCGGTCACGTCCGTTGCGACGCGGATCGAGATGCGGTTGTCGGCGAGCACCACCGGCGTGAACGACAGGGCGACGCCGTAGGGCTTGTAGGTGATGCCGGGGGTGCAGACGCCACCCACCGTGCAGGCGGCCGAGGACGGCACCGGGAATTCGCCGCCGGCCAGGAACTTGGCAGCCTCGCCGGAGATGGCGGTGAGCGTCGGCTCGGCCAGGATCCGCGAGACACCCGCCTGCTCGAAGGCCTTCAGGGTCGCCTGGAGGGAGAACCCGCCCGACTGTATGGAGGCCTGGATCTGGTTGCCGCTGGGAGTCGACGGGTTGATCGGGAACGGTAGGTTGTTGATCAGCCCGGGCGAGGTCGCCGAACCGAGCGGGTTCAGCGCCGACCAGTTGCCGGTCATGTTGATCCCGAACTGCTTCAGGACGTTGCGCGACACCTCCACCACGGTGACGCGGAGCATCACCTGATCCTTGTTGCGGATCGTGAGGTTGTTGATGACCGCGCCGCGCGCTCCGGCGGCGACGCCGCCACTCGGCGCTCCCGCGGCCCCCGTGGCACCACCGGCCCCCGCGGCTCCGCCGCCCAGACCCACGAACGCGTTGGCGATGTCGATGGCCTGCTGCGCGTCCGCCGAGGAGTTTACCGACCCGGACAGCAGCACCGACGCGCCCGAGGAGCGCACGTCGAAGCGTCCGCCCGGGATGCTCTGGTTGAGCAACTCCCGCAGGGTTCCGAGATTGAGGTCCCGCGCCACGGTCACGTCGAGGGCGGCGATCTGCCGGCCCTCGGCATCCAAGATGAAGATCGAGGTCGCGCCGTCGGCCATGCCGATCACGAAGACCTTGCGGGTCGAGCGGACGACCGCGTTGGCCACCGCGGGGTTGGCCACGAACACCTCCTTGGCGTCCCGCGGCAGGTCGACGATCACGGAGCGGCCGGCGGTCAGCTCGACCTTCCGAGTCGAGGCGGATTCCGCAGTCCCGATCGTCAGGATCGGCGCGGGACCGAAGGTCTGGCGCTCCTGCGCGGAGGCCGGTCCGGCCAGGGCGGCCAGCAGGGCGAGGGCGCCGGCCGCGTGGCGGGCGGGGCGGCGCGTCGGGCGCGCGGGAAGCGTCGGAGCGGTCATGGCGGCCATCGCGATCACGGCGTCTGCTGCCGCGCGACGCCGAAGCGCACCACGGTCAAGGCGGGTTCGGGCATCTGCGCCGCGGACGCATCGGCCTGCGGCGCGGCTTCGGGCGGGCGCCCGGCATCGGCGAGGCTGCGCAGCGACAGGGACAGGGCACCGACCTTCTGGGCGAGCGCCAGGGTCTCGGCCTGCGCGGGCGTGACGGCGAGGGTCGCGGTCTCCCCGGTGACGACGTTGGTACCGTTCTTCTCCTGGATCAGCTGACCGATCGCCAGGACGCGGATGTCGGTCAGGATCGTCTGGGAGAGCTGCACTTCGCTGTTGTTGGCCCGCGAATTGGATTCGTCGCGGAAGGTCCGGATCACGTCGACGCGGTCGTTGGGCAGGATGAAGCCGCCGGCCGAGTTGGTGCCGCGGCTGTCGGTGACGATGGCGACCGCGCGCAGGCCGGCCGGCAGGATCGCGGCCATGAACCCGCTCTCGGGCCGCACCAGCTTCTGCGCGCGGATCGGCTCGCCCGCCAGGAAGGCCGACCGGACCGAGGCGCCCACGGTCTCGTCGAGGGCCTTCGGGTTGATCTTCCGGGTCATGTAGCCCGTCGTCACGGCGCCGTCCGGCCAGGCTTGCCAGCGCAGATCCGCGGCCCGGAGGACCTGACCCATCGGCATGTCGACGGCGGCCACGAGCACGTCCGTCATCGGCTGCGGCGGTGCCTCGGCCTTCGGCGGCGGCGGCGGAGGCGGCGGGTCGCCGCCGCTCATCAGGAAGGCCGCCCCCGTGCCCGCCGCGAGGGCGATGCCGAGAACGGCGAAACGGGCTGGATTCATCGCATCGCCACGCGCCGGAGACGGCCGGATTGCCGTCCATGACCGGAACCTGCGCGGGGATTCGTGTAATTATGGTTAAGGTATTATAACCTCTCGCGTTGTCGCCGGTCCGGAAACGGGGCGCTTGGAAAGCGCGTCACAATCCGCGGGATCCTTCAGCCTCCCCGCCATCGCGGCCGTGGCGCATCACCGGATCGTGACCTATCGTGCCGCCGGAACCGCCTCAGAAGCGGGCGCTCGGGTGCACCGGGGGGAGACATGATCAGGACATTTGGCGGCGCGGTCTTGGCGACGGCCCTCGCGGGGACCGCGCTCGGCGCCGCCCCGGCGGCCGCGCAGGGGACCTTCTCGGACAACGCAATCCGGATCGGCGTCCTCAACGACCAGTCCGGCCTCTACGCCGAGTACGGCGGCCAGGGCTCGGTCGAGGCCGCCCGCATGGCGGTGGAGGACATGGGCGGCAAGATCGGCAGCGTGCCGATCGAGATCCTCACGGCCGACCACCAGAACAAGCCCGACATCGCCTCGGCGATCGCCCGGCAATGGTACGACCGCGACAATGTCGACGCGATCATGGAGCTGACCACCTCCTCGGTGGCGCTCGCGGTCCAGGGCCTGTCCAAGGAGAAGAAGAAGATCACCATCACCACCGGGGCCGCGACCAGCGACCTCACCGGCAAGGCGTGCTCGCCCTACGGCTACCACTGGGCGTTCGACACGCGGGCGCTGGCGGTGGGCACCGGCGGCGCGCTGACCCGGGCGGGCGGCAACACGTGGTTCTTCCTGACGGCCGACTACGCCTTTGGCTCGGCGCTGGAAGCCGACACCAGCAAGGTTGTGCTCGCCAACGGCGGCAAGGTGCTGGGCAGCGTCCGGCACCCGCTCTCGAACCAGGACTTCTCGTCCTTCCTGCTCCAGGCGCAGGGTTCCAAGGCCAAGGTGATCGGGCTCGCCAATGCCGGCCTCGACACCTCGAACGCGATCAAGCAGGCGGCCGAGTACGGCATCGTCGAGGGCGGGCAGAAGCTCGCGGCCCTGCTGTTCACCCTCTCGGAGGTGCACGGGCTCGGCCTGAAGGTGGCCCAGGGCCTGACGCTCACCGAGGGCTGGTACTGGGACGCCAACGACGAGACCCGGGCCTTCGGCCAGCGCTACATGAAGCGCACCGGCCGGATGCCCAACATGATCCAGGCCGGCACCTATTCGGCGGTCCTGTCCTACCTGAAGGCCGTCAAGGCGGCCGGCACCGACGAGACCGACGCGGTCAACGCCAAGCTCAAGGCGCTGCCGGTGGACGATGTCTTCGCCCATGGCGGGGTGGTGCAGCCGAACGGCCGCATGGTCCACGACATGTACCTGTTCGAGGTCAAGAAGCCGGCCGAGTCGAAGGGGCCGTGGGATCTCTACCGGCAACTCGCCACGATCCCCGGCAAGGAGGCCTTCGCCTCCCCGGCCGAGAGCGGCTGCCCGCTGACGGCGGCGAAGTAGGGACGGGGGAGGGGCGCGAACGCCCCTCCATCATCGCGAGCGGAGCGAAGCGACCCAGGGCCGCGCGACCACGGTGAGCGTGGCGCTGCTGGATTGCTTCGCTCCGCTCGCAAAGACGGCGGCGCTCACGGGGCGCCGATAGGACGCCAGCCTCACCCCGCCCAGACGCGCCGGTACAGCGCCACGATCTCGTCGGCGGTGGGCTCCACCGGGTTGTTGGCCGGGGAGCCGGAGGCCAGCGCCTGGGCCGCCATGGTGGGGAGAAGCGCCTCCCAGCGGGCCGGGTCGATCCCGTATTCCTGCGGACCCGGCACGTCGAGGTCGTCGTTCAGCGCCGCGAGTTCCGCCACCAGGGCCGAGACGGCGGACCGGTCGTCGGTCTCCGCGCGGGCGATCCCGATGGCGCGGGCGCAGGCGGCGTAGCGGTCGATGGCGGCCGGCGCCGAGAAGGCCGTGACCGCCGGCAGCAGCATCGCGTTCGACAGACCGTGCGCCACGTGGAAGTGCGCGCCGATCGGCCGGCTCATGCCGTGGACCAGCGCCACGGACGCGTTCGAGAAGGCGATCCCGGCCTGGGTCGCGCCGAGCATCATCGCCTCGCGGGCCGCCCGGTCGCCCGGATCGGTCCAGACCCGGCGCAGGTTCGGGGCGATCAGCTTCATCGCCTGCAGCGCCAGCCCGTCCGAGAACAGGTTCGACTTGCGCGAGACGTAGGCCTCGATGGCATGGGTCAGGGCGTCGATGCCGGTGTCGGCCGTGAGCCGCTTGGGCTTGGTAAGCGTCAGCTCGTAATCGACCAGCGCCGCCACCGGCAGGTAGGCGAGGCCGATGCACAGCATCTTCTCGTCCGAGGCCTCGTCGGTCACGATGGTGAAGCGGGTCGCCTCCGAGCCGGTGCCGGCGGTGGTGGGGATCGCCACGATCGGCAGGCCGGGCTCGTCCTGCTGGCGGGGCGCCTTGTAGTCGCGCATGTGGCCGCCGTGGCGGGCGAGCACTGCCACCGCCTTGGCGGTGTCCATCGGGCTGCCGCCGCCGAAGCCGACCACGCAGTCGAAGTCGCCCGCCTGGAGGGCCGCGAGCGCCGCCTCTACGGAGGCCACGGTCGGGTCCGGCACGGTTTCGGAGAAGATCGTCGCCTTCGCGCCCGCCCGGGTGAGCCGTTCGAGCAGCGTGTCGATGCCGCCGCTGCCGGCGAGGTAGGGGTCGGTGACCACGAAGGGCCGCGACAGGCCGAGCTGCCCGAGCACCTCCGGCAGCAGCCGCGAGGCGCCGGCGCCGATGCGCATCAGCCGGGGCAGGGCGATCGAGGCGACCATCGTTTGCTCCTCCCATCCGGCGCGCGTCGTGACCTGCCGGAACCGGCGGATCTTAGGGCGCCGGCGCAGCCTGCGAAACTGCCGTGGCTTACAGCATCGGCCCGGCGAACAGCGCCCCCGCCGATTCCACCTCGCCGGCGATGAACCCGGCCACGGCGCGGATATGGGCCGCCTTCCGGTGATCCTCGTGGATGTGCATGTGGAACGAGCGGGTCAGGGACACCGCCCCGGGCAGGACCGGCACCAGCCCCGGATGGGCCGCCGCGATGAAGGCCGGCAGCACGCAGAGGCCGGCGCCGCCGAGCGTCGCGTGGACCTGGGCCAGGAGGTTGGTGGAGCGCAGGCGGGCCGAGACCGCGGGGCCGAGGGCGCCGAGATAGTTCAGCTCGCGCGCGAACAGCATGTCCTCGATGTAGCCGACGAAGGGATGCCCCGAGAGGTCCGCCACCTCCACGATCGGCGCAACCCCCGCCAGGTAGGTTTCGGCCGCGTAGACGAGCAGCCGGTAATCGGTGAGCCGGCGCGCCACCACCCGGGCCTGCTGCGGCCCCGACAGGCCGATCACGATGTCGGCCTCGCGCTTCGACAGGCTGAAGATCCGGGCGGTCGCCATGATCTCCACCTCCAGACCCGGATGGCGCGCGGTCAGCCGGTGCATCCGGGGCGCGAGGAACACGCTGCCGAACCCGTCCGGCGCGCCGATCCGCACCGTGCCGGAGACGGTCTGGGCGGCTTCCGTGGCGGCGCTCGCCGAGAGGAAGGCGCTCTCCATGGCCTCGGCTACGCCGAGCAGGTTGGCCCCGTCCTCGGTGAGGGCGTAGCCGAGGTTGCTGCGGTGGAACAGCCGGGCGCCGAGCCCCTCCTCGAGGGCGCGGATCCGCCGGCCGACCGTGGTGTGCTCGGTCCCGGTGCGCGCCCCGGCGGCGCTCAGGGTCCCTGTCCGCGCCACCGCGAGGAAGAAGCGCAGGTCGTCCCAGTTGGGTCCCGTCCTGGCCATGCTCGCACTCCCGATGTGCATCGATGCACGACGGCTGTAAGCGCATCCGGCTTTATCGCTCAAGCGATCCTGCTAGGGTGCCGCAAAATCTAAACACGACAGGGAGGCGCGCATGCGCACGATCGGACACTACATCGGCGGCCGGAACGTCGGCGGCGAGAGCGGGCGGTTCGCCGACGTGTTCCACCCCTCGACCGGCGAGGTCCAGGCCAAGGTCGCGCTCGCCAGCAAGGCCGAGATGCGCGCCGCCGTCGAGAACGCCAAGGCGGCCCAGCCGGCCTGGGCGGCCACCAACCCGCAGAAGCGCGCCCGCGTGATGATGCGCTTCCTCGAACTCATCCGCGGCGAGAACGACGCGCTGGCCGAGCTGCTCGCCTCCGAGCACGGCAAGACCGTGCCGGACGCCAAGGGCGACATCCAGCGCGGCGTCGAGGTGGTGGAGTTCGCCTGCGGCATCCCGCACCTGCTCAAGGGCGAGTACACGGAAGGCGCCGGGCCGGGCATCGACGTCTACTCCCTGCGCCAGCCGCTCGGCGTCGTCGCCGGCATCACGCCGTTCAACTTCCCGGCCATGATCCCGCTGTGGAAATGCGCCCCGGCCATTGCGTGCGGCAACGCCTTCATCCTGAAGCCGTCCGAGCGCGACCCGAGCGTGCCGATCCGCATCGCCGAGATCTTCCTGGAGGCGGGCCTGCCGCCGGGCATCCTCAACGTCGTCAACGGCGACAAGGAGTCGGTCGACGCGATCCTCGACGACGAGGACATCAAGGCGGTGGGCTTCGTCGGCTCTTCGCATATCGCCGAGTACATCTACGTGCGCGCCGCCGAGACGGGGAAGCGTGCTCAGTGCTTCGGCGGCGCCAAGAACCACATGATCATCATGCCGGACGCCGACATGGGCCAGGCCGTCGACGCGCTGATCGGCGCCGGCTACGGCTCGGCCGGCGAGCGCTGCATGGCGATCTCGGTGGCGGTCCCGGTGGGCGAGAAGACCGCCGACCGGCTGATGGAGAAGCTGATCCCGCGGGTCGAGTCCCTCAAGATCGGCCCGTCCCATGACGGCTCGGCCGATTACGGCCCGCTCGTCACCCGGGAGGCCGTGCAGAAGGTCGCGAGCTACATCGACAAGGGCGTCGCCGAGGGCGCGCAGCTCGCCGTCGACGGCCGCGGCTTCAAGCTCCAGGGCTACGAGAACGGCTTCTATATGGGCGGCTCGCTGTTCGACCGCGTGACGCCCGACATGACGATCTACAAGGAAGAGATCTTCGGCCCGGTGCTCGCGGTGGTGCGGGCCAAGGATTACGAGGAAGCTCTGGCGCTGCCCTCGACCCACCAGTACGGCAACGGCGTCGCGATCTTCACCCAGGACGGCGACGCGGCCCGCGACTTCACCGCCCGGGTGAACGTCGGCATGGTCGGCGTCAACGTGCCGATCCCGGTTCCGATCGCCTACCACACCTTCGGCGGCTGGAAGCGCTCGGGCTTCGGCGACCTGAACCAGCACGGGCCGGACTCGATCCGCTTCTACACCAAGACCAAGACCGTGACGCAGCGCTGGCCGAGCGGCATCAAGAGCGGGGCGGAGTTCTCCATCCCGACGATGCGGTAGAGCGCGACGGCTCAAGGTTGGGGCGCGGGTCCCCTCTCACGTTCGGGAGAGGGCTGCTCTCGCAGAAGGCCGGATGAGGGGTGCGACCTCTCCGGATAGACCTAGTCCCTCACCCCAACCCTCTCCCGCACGGGAGAGGGGGTACGGGGCGCCTCCGGGCGGCCGATGTGCGAACCTCGCGCGGTGGGTGGCGAATATGGGGGAGTTCCCATGAGTTTCGGGCTCGACGAGGATCGGACAGCGATCCGCGAGATGGCCCTCGGCTTCGCGGCCGAGCACATCGCGCCGCACGCCCTCGACTGGGACCGGGACAAGACCTTCCCGGTGAAGACCCTGCGGGAGGCCGCCGCCCTCGGCATGGCAGGCATCTACGTCCGCGAGGATGTCGGCGGCTCGGGGCTCTCGCGTCTCGACGCCACCCTGATCTTCGAGGCGCTGAGCACCGGCTGCCCGACCGTGGCGGCGTTCCTGTCGATCCACAACATGTGCGCCTGGATGATCGACGCCTACGGCGACGACGACCAGCGCCGGCGCTGGATCCCGTCCCTGATGGGGATGGAGCGGATCGCCAGCTACTGCCTCACCGAACCGGGCTCGGGCTCCGACGCCGCGGCGCTCCGCACCCGCGCCGAGCGGGACCGGGACCATTACGTGCTCACCGGCGAGAAGCAGTTCATCTCGGGCGCCGGTGCCAGCGACCTCTACGTCTGCATGGTCCGCACCGGCGAGGCCGGCCCGGCCGGCATCTCGGCGATCGTGGTCGAGAAGGGCACGCCCGGCCTCTCCTTCGGGGCCGACGAGCGCAAGATGGGCTGGAACGCCCAGCCGACCCGCGCCGTGCGCTTCGACGGCTGCCGCGTACCGGTGGAAAACCGCCTGGGCGCGGAGGGCCAGGGCTTCCGCATCGCCATGAGCGGCCTCGACGGCGGGCGGCTGAACATCGCCGCCTGCTCCCTGGGCGGCGCGCAGGCGGCCCTCGACAAGGCGCTCGCCTACATGGGCGACCGCCGCGCCTTCGGGGCGAAGCTCACCGACTTCCAGGCGCTGCAGTTCCGGCTCGCCGACATGGCGACCAGCCTTGAGGTGTCGCGAACCTTCCTGCGCCACGCCGCCTCGGCCCTCGACGCCAAAGACTCCACAGCGACGCAGCTCTGCGCCATGGCCAAGCGCCACGTCACCGACGCGGCCTTCGAGGTCGCCAACCAAGCGCTCCAGCTCCACGGCGGCTACGGCTACCTCGCGGAGTACGGGGTGGAGAAGATCGTCCGGGACCTGCGCGTCCACCAGATCCTCGAAGGCACGAACGAGATCATGCGGGTGATCATCGCCCGCGCGCTGACCGGGGGACGCCGATGAGCGAGGTGATCGTCGAGCGGGTCGGCGCCCTCGGGCGCCTGAGGCTCAACCGGCCGAAGGCGCTGAACGCCCTGACGCACGGCATGGTGGGTGAGATCGACCGGTCGCTCGATGGGTTCTCGGCGGATCCGGGCGTCGCCGCGGTGCTGCTCACCGGAGAGGGCGAGCGCGGCCTCTGCGCCGGCGGCGACCTGCGCTCCCTGTACGAGAGCCCCGATTCCGCCTTCGCGGAAGCCTTCTGGCGCGACGAGTACAGGCTCGACGCGCGCATCGCCGCCTACGAAAAACCTTTCGTGGCGGTGATGGACGGCATCACCATGGGCGGCGGCGTCGGGCTCGCGGGACACGCGGCCCACCGGATCGTCACCGAGCGGTCGCGGATCGCCATGCCGGAGACCGGGATCGGCTACCTGCCCGATGTCGGCGGCACGTGGCTGCTGCCCCGGGCGCCGGGTGAGATCGGCACCTATCTGGGCCTGACCGGCGAGCCGGTCGGCGCCGCCGACGCGATGTTTTGTGACCTTGCCGACGCGCTGGTGCACTCCGCGGCCCTGCCCGATCTGGCCTCCGCCCTCGCGGCGCTGGCGCCGGATGCCGGGGATGACGGCGTGCGGGACGTGATCGCGCGCCTCGCCCAGGATCCCGGTGCGGCGCCGCTGGCCGCCCACCGGGCGGTGATCGACCGCTGCTTCGCCTTCGACATGGTCGACGAGATCCTGTCCGCCCTCGCCGCGGATGGCTCGGACTTCGCGGCCGCGACCCGGAAGACCCTGCTGACCAAGGCGCCGTCGAGCCTCGTCCTGACGCTCTGCCTGCTGCGTCTCGGCCGCGGCGCCCCGAATCTGGAGGCCTGCCTCGAGCGGGAGTTCCACGCCTCGCTGGCGCTGCTGGACGAGGGCGACTTTCGCGAGGGCATCCGCGCCGCGGTGATCGACAAGGACAGGACCCCGCGCTGGAATCCGCCGACCCTCGACGCGGTCGATCCCGCCCGGATCGCCCGCTGGCTGGAGCCGCGGGCGGCGCCGGTGTTTTCCGGTTCACGCACCGGGCCGGTGTGATGTGAGGCCGCTCGCCCAGCCCCGCTTCGGGGTGGCGCTCCCGGATCTCCAGGGGAGCGCAGGTCCCCTCTCCCGTTCGGGAGAGTGCCAGGGTGAGGGACCAGGTTTTTCCGGAGAGGGCGTATCCCTCACCCCAACCCTCTCCCGCACGGGGGAGGGGGCGCGTCGCGCTCGGTTCTGACCGACGTGGCCTGCCGGTGCGGTGAGAGTGCGTGAGGTAAGTCAGGGAGGAATGGGATGGCGCAGACCATCGGGTTCATCGGTCTCGGCAACATGGGCGGCCCGATGGCGGCCAACCTCGTGAAGGCGGGGCACACGGTGCGCGGGTTCGACCTGGCGCCGGCCTCCCTGGAGACCGCTCGCGAAGCGGGGATCGCGGTGGCGGGCTCGGCCCTGGAGGCGGCCGAAGGCGCGGACGTGGTGATCACCATGCTGCCCGCCGGGCGGCACGTGGTCGAGGTCTGGACGCAGCTCGCCGCGGCCCTGCCCGCCGGCACCCTCCTCATCGATTCGTCGACGGTCGACGTCGAGAGCGCCCGCAAGGCCCACGGCCTCGCCGAGGCGCGCGGCTGCCTGTCGGTGGACGCGCCGGTCTCGGGGGGAACCGGGGGTGCCAAGGCCGGAACGCTGACCTTCATGGCCGGCGGCGCCGCGGCGGCCTTCGCCAAGGCCGAGCCGCTGCTGAAGGCGATGGGCAAGAACGTGTTCCATTGCGGCGATGCCGGCGCCGGACAGGCGGCCAAGATCTGCAACAACATGATCCTCGGCATCTCGATGATCGGCGTCAGCGAGGCCTTCGCGCTGGGAGAGAAGCTCGGGCTGTCGCACCAGGCGCTCTACGACGTGGCCTCGGTCTCCTCGGGCCAGTGCTGGTCGCTGACCACCTACTGCCCGGTGCCGGGGCCGGTGCCAACCTCGCCGGCCAACACCGGCTACAAGCCGGGCTTCGCCGCCGCGCTGATGCTCAAGGATCTCCGGCTCGCCCAGGCCGCTGCCATTGCCGCGGGGGCCGCGACGCCGCTGGGCGCGGAGGCCGCGCAGATCTACGGGCTGTTCGAGGGGGCCGGCCACGGCGGAGAGGACTTTTCCGCGATCATCCGTATGCTCCGCGGGCAGGGAGGCGAGTCGTGAGCGACCTATACGAGACGATCCTGACGGAGACGCGCGGGCGCGTCCTGCTGATCACCCTCAACCGGCCGAAGGCGCTGAACGCCATCAACGCGCAGCTCACCCGGGAGGTGATCCGGGCGGCCACTGAGGCGGATGCGGATCCGGGGATCGGCTGCATCGTCGTGACCGGCTCGGCCAAGGCCTTCGCGGCCGGCGCCGACATCAAGGAGATGCAGCACGCCACCTACGCGGAGATGTACGCGGGCGACCGGTTCGCCGACTGGGACCGTTTCATCGCCGTGCGCAAGCCGATCATCGCCGCCGTGGCGGGTTACGCTCTGGGCGGCGGCTGCGAGCTCGCCATGATGTGCGACATCATCCTGGCGGCCGACACGGCGCAGTTCGGCCAGCCCGAGATCAAGCTCGGCGTGATGCCGGGGATCGGCGGCAGCCAGCGGCTCACCCGCTTCGTCGGCAAGGCCAAGGCCATGGAGATGTGCCTGACCGGCCGGATGATGGACGCCGCCGAAGCGGAGCGCGCCGGCCTCGTCTCCCGGGTGATCGCCGCCGACCAGCTCCTCGACGAGGCCCTGAAGGCGGCCGAGACGATCGCCTCGATGTCGCTGCCGATCGCCATGATGACCAAGGAGGCAGTCAACCGTTCGTACGAGACCACGCTGACCGAGGGCATCCGCTTCGAGCGGCGGGTCTTCCATGCCATGTTCGCCACCAAGGACCAGAAGGAGGGCATGGCCGCCTTCGTGGAGAAGCGGCCGCCCCGGTTCGAGAACACCTGAACGCGGCCTTTCCCATCCGGGACGGGCGGAGGGAAGGGCCGGACCGCAGACACGACATCGAGGGGGGACGACCATGCCGAGCTTCCGGGAGGCCCGCGATCTTCTGCTGGCCCACCGCACCGATTACGCCGCCGCCGTCTCGGCCTTCGCGTGGCCGGATCCGGTGCCGTTCAACTGGGCGCTCGACTGGTTCGACGCCGTCCTCGCTGGCCCGGAGAGCCGCGATCGCGCCGCCCTGCGGATCGTCGAGGCCGGCAGCGGCACCGAGCAGAGCCTGACCTTCGGTCAACTCGCGGCGCGGTCGAATCAGGTGGCCAACCACCTGCGGCAGCTCGGCCTGAAACGCGGCGACCACCTGCTCCTGCTCCTCGGCAACGTTCCCGCCCTGTGGGAGACCATGCTGGCGGCGATGAAGCTCGGGGCCGTGGTCATCCCGGCGACGACGCTGCTCACCGCCGATGAACTCGCCGACCGCCTCGCCCGCGGGCGTCCCCGGGCGATCGTCGCCGGCCCGGAGCAGATCGCGCGCTTCGCGGGTCTCGACACCGGCGGTGTCATCCGCCTCGTCACCGGTGCCGCCCAGGAGGGCTGGGCCGCTTACGACGCGGCCTTCGGCGCCGCGGACGGCTTCGCGCCGGACGCGCCGACCGCGGCCGACGACCCGCTTCTGCTTTACTTCACCTCCGGCACCACCGCGAAGCCGAAGCTGGTGCGCCACAGCCACCGCTCCTATCCGGTCGGGGCGCTCTCCACCATGTACTGGCTCGGGCTCCAGCCCGGGGACGTGCACTGCAACGTCTCCTCGCCTGGCTGGGCCAAGCACGCATGGTCGTCGTTCTTCGCCCCGTGGAACGCCGGCGCGACCATCCTGGTGATCAATCAGGCGCCGTTCAACGCCGCCGCCTTGCTGGCGCAGCTGGAGCGCACCGGCGCCACCACGCTGTGCGCGCCGCCGACCGTGTGGCGGATGATCATCCAGGAGGATCTCACCGGCCGTAACCTCGCCCTGCGCGAGGTCTGCGCGGCGGGCGAGCCCCTGAACCCCGAGGTCATCGAGCGCGTGAACTCCGCCTGGGGCCTCACGATCCGCGACGGCTACGGCCAGACCGAGACCACGGCGCTCATGGCCAACACGCCCGGCCAGCCGGTGGTGCCGGGGGCGCTCGGCCGGCCCCTGCCGGGCTACCGGGTCCGCGTCCTCGATCTCGACGGCCAGCCGGCCTCCGAGGGCGAGGTCTGCCTCGAACTCGGCGCCCATCGGCCCGCCGGCCTGATGCAGGGCTACGACGACGGCCAGGGCCGCCTGTCGGGCGCGGACGGCGACCTCTACCACACTGGCGACGTCGCCTTCGTGGACGAGGAGGGGTGCTACACCTTCGTGGGCCGCTCCGACGACGTGTTCAAGTCCTCCGGCTACCGGATCAGCCCGTTTGAGCTGGAGAGCGTCCTGATCGAGCACCCCGCCGTGGCCGAGGCCGCGGTGGTCCCGGTGCCCGATCCGATGCGCCACACCATCCCGAAGGCCTACGTGTCCCTGGTGGCGGGCGCCTCGCCGGGGCCGGAGACGGCGCTCGACATCTTCCGCTTCACCAACGCGCGGCTCGCGACCTTCAAGCGCCTGCGCGGCCTCGAGTTCGTCACCGACCTCCCCAAGACGATCTCGGGCAAGATCCGTCGGGTGCAGCTGCGCCGCCTGGAGCACGAGGGCGTCACCGACGATCCGCATCGCGGCCGGGCCTACACGCAGGCGGATTTCCCGGAGCTGAAGGGCGAGGCGGAGCGCAAGCTCGACCAGACGGCCGGGTGAGGGGCACCGCACGCGGTGTCCTTGCCGTGCAGATCACCTGGAATCCGCGCGACGGACGAGGCGCAGGGATGCGTCGCCGAGCGGACCGCCTTGACGGCCGGGCTGCCGGCGCCGCCTCCGTGAAGATCCGGGCGCCTTGAACGATCGCTCAAGGTTTCCGTTTCCCGAAGCCGACAGCGCAGTTTTGCCGCGCTTCCCAAGCCTGCCGTCGACGCTGTCGCGCATCGGCTCGCCCCGGGCGGCAGATCGATAAAATTGCCCGCATCCGCTTCAGCGCCGCGGAGGCTCTGCGGCGCAATCCTGGCCTCAACAACGGGGACGGGTTCGATGGGCGCGGGGCTTCTCAGGATCGTTCGGGGTGTGCTGGCCGGTGCTGCGGCACTGCTCGGCCTCGCCGCGACGGCGCAGGCGCAGACACTGGCGAGCCTTCCGAGCGACGTTGGGGCGCGGGTTCAGGGGGAYGCCAAGCCGATCGCGGCGTGGGTGACGTTCTGCCAGRGCTACGCGGCCGAGTGCGCGGTGGACCGGAGCGAGCCGGCGCGGATCAGCCTGACGCCGTCGACCTGGGCGACGATCGTGGCGGTGAACCGYCGGGTSAACAAGGCGGTCGAGCCGATGACCGATCAGGACCAYCTGCACGTGGCCGACCGCTGGGACCTGGCCGAGGAYGGGATCGGCGACTGCGAGGAYTTCCAGCTGCTCAAGCGCCACCTTCTGGTCGAGGCCGGGCTGCCGCGGCGGGCGATGCGGATGACCGTGGTGATCGACGAGAAGGGCGAGGGCCACGCGGTGCTGACCCTGATCACCGACCGGGGCGACCTCGTGCTCGACAACAAGACCAACGCGATCCTGGCCTGGCACAAGACCGGCTACGTGTTCATCAAGCGCGAGAGCCAGGACGCGGTCGCCTGGGTCTCSCTCGGCGGCGTCACCTCCCCGGTCACAACCGCCAATCGCTGAGCGGTCGTCGGCACGCCTGCCTCAGTGGGCGCAGCACTCGGTGCGCCGGCAACAGGTCTTAACGGTACGCTAACCCTGTCGGCGGCACTCTGTCCCGGGACGGAGTGCCTGATTGATGTCGCGAGCCCGCCACGTATCGCAGGTCCTGGTTTGCGCCGCGCTGCTGGTCGCGGGCATTGCCTGCCGAGCGCAGGCCGCCGGCGAGACCGCAATGCGGCACGAGACGTGGCGCGACTGCCTCAGCCGCAATTTCCGGATCCAGGCCGTGCTGACGGAGCGGGATCTGGCCGCCGATGCGGCCTTCGTTGCGTGCCGGGGACCCGAGGAGGCCTATCTCACCGCTCTGGCAAGCTCGCCACTCCTCGACGAGGTGGATGTCGCGCGCGCCCGCCCGCTCGTCGCCGGGCGCATCCGAGCCTGGCTGATCGGAAGGAGCGGGTAACGCGTCGGGGCTCAAAGGCGCAGAGCCCGTGTGCCGTTGACGGAGCAGCCGCGCTGGCGCCGCAGTCGGAAAGCTCAGGACCGTTCCCGGCCACGGTGGAGCATGGCGCGGGTCTGGGCGGGCATCCTCGATTCAGTCGATCCGCCGCGCCCCTGCGTCCGCATGGGACAGCCTTCCCGTGGTAAAGGCTGCGCGATCGAAAACGGGTCTAGGCACCGCAGGCACAACAGTTCCGAACATTCGAGATCCTCTCTTCGGGGGTCCCATGAGTCGGGTCCGACGTCCCGTAAGCCCGCCAATGCCTGATCCACTGTCTGACATAGTGTGGGCCTCTCGGCGTCGCCGCCAGCTTATGGGCCGCCCAGCAATCAGCCAGCTTCCGGGACGTGGTTTGGACGGCTAGGAGGCCGTATTCGTGAACGACGTAGAAATGACTCGCGTCTGATATCTGGGCATCGATTTGCGATGCCCGTGAGGGACAATAGAATAGGGTGCCTGAACTGAGAGCCGCGACCTTTCCGGATGTCATCGCGCAGCTGTTCGTGACGGGAACGCTGAGTAGGATTCCTGAAGGATCCCATTGTGGAAATGAGTTCACTGTAGAAATGATATAAAGAATTGCCGATACGCTTATATTTTTGTGGATAGGCATTTGATTTCTGCCGAATCGGACAGTACGGCAAAACGTATAGCAGATTTTTTCAACGCCCGATGCTTGGTTTTAGCTTCGACGTTCCGCGCGAAGCGGCCCAAGGTCGCACGGCGACGGCCAGCGGACGATCGATAATCCGGCTCCCGGAAGCCGGATCCTGCGCCGTCAGGCTTTCAAACGGGCCTTGATCCGCCGGGTGAGCCCGTCGCGGACATCCCGGTAGGCCTCGAGGCGCTGCTCCCGGGAGGCGTCCTGCACCAGCGTCGGATCCGGGGTCGGCCAGTATTCGACATCGGCCGCGAGGGTGTGCGTCAGATCGAGCGCCCGGTGATGCGCCTCCGGGGCGAGGGTGATGATCAGGTCGAAGTTCAGCCCCTCCCAATCCTCCAGTTCCTCGATGGTGCGCGGGCGGTGCCGGGTCGCGTCGATCCCGACCTCGTCGAGGGCCGCGATCATGAACGGGTCGGTGGGCTCGCCGGAGCGGACCCCGGCTGATTGCACATAGGTGGACTTGCCGAAATAGGCGCGCGCGATCGCTTCCGCCGCCACCGAGCGCACGGCGTTGTAGTTGCACATGAACAGGACGGACTGCACCCGCCGCTTCTTCGCAGGAGCGTCGGGCGGAGACGCGGGAATGGGCTCAGCCATCGCCGGTCGGCGCAGAGGGCACCCTAGCCCTTCCAGTGCAGGGCGAAGATCAGGGTGAACAGGCGCCGCGCCGTGTCGTGGTCGAGGTCGACCTTGCCGTCCAGGCGCTGCTTCAAGGTCTCGGACGCCTCGTTGTGAAGCCCGCGCCGGCCCATGTCGATCGCCTCGATCTGCGAGGGCGAGGCGGTGCGGATTGCGTTGTAGTAGCTCTCGCAGATCATCTCGTAGTCGCGGATCACCCGCCGGAACGGCGTGAGGGACAGGAGGTGGGTCATCACCGGCTCGCCGTCGACCGTCGCAATCGCGAAGGACAGCTTATTCTCGACGAGGCCGAGCGTCAGGGCGTAGGGGCCTTCCCGATCCGGGATCGCGAAGCAATTGTCCTCCAGGATGTCGAACAGCGCGATCGCCCGCTCGTGCTCCTGATCCGGGTTGCCCCGGGCGATGGACGCCTCGTCCAGGCTAACCTTCGCGAGGCGGTTCGGCCCGCGCTGCTTCTCCGCCATCCCCAAAACCTCACAGGTTCAGCCGGATCGCGACGGAGCGGGCATGCCCCTCAAGGCCCTCCGACCGGCCGAGGCTTATCGCCGCCGGACCGAGCGCCCGCAAGCTATCCGGCGTGCAGGCGAGGATCGTCGTCCGCTTCATGAAGTCGAGAACCCCGAGGCCGGAGGAGAACCGGGCCGAACGGGCGGTCGGCAGGACGTGGTTGGGGCCGCCGACATAGTCGCCGATTGCCTCCGGGGTGTGCGACCCGAGGAAGATCGCGCCGGCGTTGCGCACCTTGGCGGCGAGCGCCTCCGCATCCTGCGTCTCGATCTCGAGGTGCTCGGGGGCGAGGCGATCGACGAGCGGGACGGCCTCGTCGAAGTCCCGCACCCGGATGACGGCGCCGTAGTCGCGCCAGCTCGCCCGGGCGATCTCCTGGCGCGGCAGGGTCGTGAGGGCGCGCTCCACCGCGCCCTCTACGGCATCGGCGAGTTCGGCGCTGTCGGTGATCAGGATCGCCTGGGCGGCCACGTCGTGTTCGGCCTGCGCCAGCAGATCGGCGGCGATCCAGTCCGGATTGGCGTGCCCGTCGGCCAGGATCAGCACCTCGGAGGGACCGGCGATCATGTCGATCCCGACCTGGCCGAAGACCCGGCGCTTGGCCGCCGCCACCCAGGCATTGCCGGGTCCGACGACCTTGGCGACCGGCGCGATGGTGGCGGTCCCGTAGGCGAGCGCCGCGACCGCCTGGGCGCCACCCACCCGGTAGACCTCGTGCACGCCGGACAGCTGCGCCGCGGCCAGGACCAGCGGGTTCATCTGGCCGTCCGGAGTGGGGACCACCATGACGATCCGCGGCACGCCGGCGACCCGGGCCGGAAGCGCGTTCATCAGCACCGAGGAGGGATAGCTCGCCGTCCCGCCCGGAACGTAGAGTCCTACCGATTCCAGCGCCGTCCAGCGCCAGCCGGCCGTGACGCCCAGGGCGTCGGTGGCGCGGTGATCGGCGGGCCGCTGAGCCCGATGGAAGCTCTCGATCCGCTCGGCGGCGAGGCGCAGGGCCTCTAGGGAATCCGGCGGGCAGGCCGCGACCGCTGCGGCGATCTCCGCCTCGGTGACGCGCAGGTGCCCGGCGGAAAAATCGCCGCCGAGCCGGTCGAAGCGCCGGGTGAAGTCGACCAGCGCCGCGTCGCCGCGGGCGACGACGTCCGCGATGATGCCGCGCACGGCCTCGTCCACGTCCTCGGCGATTTCGCGCTTCACCGTCAGGAGACGCGCGAAGGCGGCGGCAAAATTCGGATCGCTGCTGTCGAGCCGGACCATCGGGAAGCCTTTCGTCTCGCGTCAGGCCGCCGGGCCGGCGGCCGTATCGGTCGTGTCGATGTCGTGGCCGGGGCGCGTGGCGGATTCCCAGACCGGGCCGAGGTCCTTCATCCGGACTTCGATGCACTCGACCTCCAGCCGAAGGGCCGCTCCGCCGGAGAAGACCAGGTCGATATACCCGGAAGGCGCATCCGTCGGCTCGAAGGTGAGGGCGAGCAGGCTCATCGGAGTGTTGTCGCCCGGCGTCAGGCCGCGGCTCTTGACGCTGCGGACGCGCTCGAAATGCAGGCCGCTGAGGCGCCGCCGGGGCGGGGCGTCCGGCGTCCAGTCGAAGCGCCGCGCGGCCATGAGGAAGCGCTGCTCGCCGGCGAGATACGTCAGGTCCTCCGGCCGGAGGATCGCATCCTGCAGGTGCGCGGAGATCACGGTCAGGTCCTCGGTGTCGAGGGCGGCGAGCCTGAGCAGCTCCATGCAGGGGGTCCTCGGGAAACACGGGTCGCGGGTCGGGCGGCAAAGTGCCCCGCGGCAGGGCGTAGGTAGCGGCGCGGTCCCGTTCGGGCAACGGCTGGCTTGGGGGTCGCGATGTCGCCACGGCCCAGGCTTGGCCCAGCGCGGGCGCCTAGAAGCCACGATGGTGGATTTCAGGCAGGATGTCAGATGTGGAAGCACATCGTAAGCGCGGCCGTGACCGCACTGGCGCTTGGGCTGCCCGCCGCCGATCCGGCTGGCGCGCAGATGGGTCCAAACGCGAGACCCTACATCTACGGTCGGCCGGGCACCGACCGGGCGGACGACGCGCCGCCCCGGTACAGGCCCCCGCCACCGCCGGCGGATTTCGGCCCGGACTGGCCGCCGCCGCCCGATGACGCCGACGACCGGCCCCGGCCGCGCTGGCGCTATCGCACCGAGCGGCGCCGGGAGGCCGATAGCGTCTGCGTCACCGCCCGCGGTACCTGCCTGACCCGGGCCGCACCGCCCGACACACCCTGCGGGTGCGGGATTTCCGGTTTCGGACATGCCCGTGGCCGGATCGAGGACTGAGCGCGCGGGCCGCCGGACCCGCGCCGCGTCATGCGATCACGCCCGCACGCGCTCGATCTGTGCGCCGCAGCGGCTGAGCTTGGCTTCCAGCGCCTCGAAGCCGCGGTCGAGGTGATAGACCCGGTTGATCTGGGTTTCCCCCTCGGCGGCGAGACCGGCGATGACCAGCGACACCGAGGCGCGCAGGTCCGTCGCCATCACGGGCGCGCCCTTCAGCCGCTCCACGCCCTCGACGATGGCGAGATCGCCCTCGAGGCGGATCTTGGCGCCGAGACGGGCGAGTTCCTGCACGTGCATGAACCGGTTCTCGAAGATCGTCTCGCGGATATGCGACTGTCCCTTGGCCAGCGTCATCAGCGCCATGAACTGCGCCTGCAGGTCCGTGGGGAAGCCCGGGAACGGGTCCGTGGTCACGTCCACCGCGGCGATGCCGGCGCCGTTGCGGCGCACGCGGATCCCGCCCTCGACCTGGCTGATCTCGGCGCCGGTGGTCGAGAGCACGTCGAGGGCCGAATGCAGGAGGTCGGCCCGCGTGTCCTTGAGGACGACGTCGCCGCCGGCCATCGCCACCGCCATCGCGTAGGTGCCGGTCTCGATCCGGTCGGGCAGCACCGCGTGGCGGGCGCCGCCCAGCCGGGCCACGCCCTCGATCTCGATATGCGGCGTGCCGGCGCCGCGGATCTTGGCGCCCATCTTGTTCAGGCATTCGGCGAGATCGACCACCTCCGGCTCGCGGGCGGCGTTCTCGATCACCGTGGTCCCGTAGGCGAGGGCGGCGGCCATGAGGGCCACGTGCGTGCCGCCGACCGTGACCTTCGGAAAGGCGATCTCGGCGCCGCGCAGGCCGTTCTTGGTCCGTGCGACCACGTAGCCGGCATCGATGTCGATCTCGGCCCCGAGCTTCTGCAGGGCCATGATCAGCAGGTCGACCGGGCGGGTGCCGATGGCGCAGCCGCCGGGAAGTGACACCTTCGCCTCGCCGAACCGGGCGAGCAGCGGTGCGATCACCCAGAAACTGGCCCGCATGGTCGAGACCAACTCGTAGGGCGCCGTGGTGTCGATGACGTTCGAGGCGGTGAGCCGGATGGTCTGACCGGTCTCGGTGGTCTGACCCGGACGCTTGCCGACGACCATGTGGTCGACGCCGTGATTGCCGAGGATCCGCGTCAGCGCCGCGATGTCGGCCAGCCGCGGCACGTTGATGAGTTCGAGCGTCTCGCCGGTGAGAAGGCTCGCGATCATCAGCGGCAGCGCCGCATTCTTGGCGCCCGAGATCGGGATCACGCCGTTGAGCGGCGTGCCGCCGGTGATGTGGATGCGGTCCATACTGTGTCCTCGGGCCGCGCCCCACTGGGGCACGCGGCCGTGTTCCTCGCGGGCGCCGGCGCCCAGGCTTGGCCGGTGCTATAGACCGGATTTGTCGGAATCGGGACCGCGGGTTTCGCGCTCTTCCCGGAGGGGCTCCGCATCGGCCGCAGGCGAGACCTCGGCCCGGCCGCGTTCCTGGGCCTTCCGGCGGCGCAGGTTCTGACGGAGCGCCGCCTTCAGGCGCGCGGTGCGCGCATCCTTGGATTCACTCATCGCGCGACCCTTCGTCGCCGCAGGCAAGGAGCCTGGGCCGCCGAAGCAAACATGCTCGACCCGCGTGACGACATGGGGGAACGCTGCGTCCTGATCCGTGAAGAGAGCCGGAAGATCGGCCGCAACGCTAGCCGGTTCGGGCGTGCCTCTCAACGGATGCAACGCTGCGATGCCGGAACCTTACCTTGAACCAGTTCCAGATCCGCGCGTATCTTCCACCCCTCATACGAAGGACTGGACCGAGGCCAAACCTCGATCGCGGGCCTGGGACACCGCAAGTGGTGTCGCCCGCGCGGCCGAACACGCGAAGGACGCTCGATGACCGTCACCCGGATGCCCAGCACGATGCTCGCCGCCGCGGGATCGACGCGCGCCGGCTCTGGCTACGAGTCCTATTTCCGTGGCGCCCTGGACCAGCTGCACGGCGAGCGACGCTATCGCGTCTTCGCCGATATCGAGCGCATCTCTGGGCGCTTTCCCACCGCCAAGTGGCGTCAGCCCGAAGGCAAGACCACCGAGATCACCGTGTGGTGCTCCAACGACTACCTCGGCATGGGGCAGCACAAGGAGGTCGTCGCGGCGATGACCGAGACCGCTGCCCGCTGCGGCGTCGGCGCTGGCGGCACCCGCAACATCGCGGGCAACTCCTCGCCGCTGGTCGACCTCGAACGCGAACTCGCCGACCTACACGGCAAGGAGGCGGGCCTCGTCTTCACCTCGGGCTACGTCTCGAACCAGGCCGGCATCTCGACCATCGCCAAGCTGATCCCGGACTGCCTGATCCTGTCGGACGCCTTCAACCACAATTCGATGATCGAGGGCGTGCGCCATTCCGGCTGCGCGAAGAAGATCTTCCGCCACAACGACCTCCAGCACCTGGAGGAGTTGCTGCGGGACGCGGGCGACCGGCCCAAGCTGATCGTGTTCGAGTCGGTCTACTCGATGGATGGCGACGTGGCGCCGATCGGCCGGATCTGCGACCTCGCTGACCGCTACGGGGCGATGACCTACCTGGACGAGGTCCACGCGGTCGGCCTCTACGGTCCGCGGGGCGGCGGCATCGCCGAGCGCGACGGCGTGATGCACCGGGTCGACGTGATCGAGGGGACCCTGGCCAAGGGCTTCGGCTGCGTCGGGGGCTACATCGCCGCATCGGCGGCGATCTGCGACGCCGTGCGCAGCTTTGCGCCCGGTTTCATCTTCACGACAGCTCTGCCGCCTGCGGTGGCGGCTGCCGCCCGGGCCTCGGTGCGCTACCTCAAGCGCTCGAGCGCCGAGCGGGAGGCGCATCAGCGGCAGGCTGCCGCCACCAAGGCGGCCCTGACCGAGGCCGGCCTCCCGGTCCTCGAGACCGAGACCCACATCGTGCCGGTGATGGTCGGCGACGCCGAGCTGTGCAAGGCGGCGGCCGACCACCTGCTGGAGCACCACGCCATCTACATCCAGCCGATCAACTACCCGACGGTGCCCCGCGGCACCGAGCGGCTGCGCATCACGCCTTCGCCGTTCCACGACGCGACCCACATCGCCCGGCTCTCCGCCGCCCTCGCCGAGACCTGGGAAGCCCTGGATCTGCCCCGGGCCGGGACGGTGTTCGTCGAGGCGGCGGAGTAGGGACCCCGCGCTCCTCCGCGACAGGCCGTCGGAAGCCCTGCCCCGTTGGCGGGCGGCGTGAAGGCGGATGAGCCATCGCTCGACCACAGCAGGCGTTCAACCCTGGCCGTCGCGGTGCGAGGGCCACGCGCACCGCTCCCATGTCCCATGCCCGTCTCGTCTTTTCCGCCACCGGCCTGTAACGACGGGGCCAATCCTTCCTGCGAAAAGTCCGACCATGATCTCCTCTCCGCTCATGACCGTGATGGTCGATGCCGTGCGCAAGGCCGCCCGGGGCCTGCGCCGCGACTTCGGCGAGGTCGAGAATCTCCAGGTCTCGCGGAAGGGCCCCGGCGACTTCGTCTCGGCCGCGGACCGCAAGGCCGAGGAGGTGGTGCGCGACGCCCTGATGAAGGCGCGCCCGGGCTACAGCCTCGTGCTGGAAGAGAACGGCGTGATCGAGGGCACCGACAAGAGCCACACCTGGCACGTCGATCCCCTCGACGGCACCTCGAACTTCCTGCACGGCGTACCGCACTTCGCGGTCTCGGTCGGCCTCGAGCGCGAGGGCCAGATCGTGGCCGGCGTGATCTTCGACCCGATCAAGGACGAGCTGTTCGTCGCCGAGCGTGGCAAGGGCGCCTACCTCAACAACCGGCGCCTGCGCGTCTCCGGCCGGCAGGACATGGCCGACGCGCTCATCGGCTACGGCACGCCCTATCTCGGCCGCGGCAGCCATCCGCGCCTCCTGCGCGAACTCGGCGCCGTGATGGCGGTGGCCGGCGGCACCCGCCGGATGGGCTCGGCGGCCCTCGACATGGCCTACGTCGCCTGCGGGCGCCTCGACGGCTACTGGGAGCGCGACCTCCAGACCTACGATTTCGCCGCCGGCGTGATCCTGGTCCGCGAGGCTGGCGGCTTCGTGACCTCGGCGGACGGCGCCGCCGAGCCGCTGGCGCCGCGCTCGGTGGCCTGCGGCAACGAGGGGCTGCACCGGGAACTCGTCGCCATCCTCAAGAAGGTCCAGGCGGCCTGAGCCCAGGCATCGTCCCGACAGGTGCGCCCCGACCTTCGGAAACGATGATGCGAAACCAAGACTCTGGCGCCGCGTCTCGGTTCCCGGATCCGGGACGAGGCTCGAGTCGCGAACTGGTCAGGGCGCCGGGCTTCTGCTTTAAGCCCGCGGTTCTCCACGGAAGGCCGAACGCATGGAAGCCCGCCGCCACGTCGCCCTGAAGGAATCGATCCGCTCGATTCCGGATTATCCGAAGCCCGGGATCATCTTCCGCGACATCACCACGCTGCTCAGCGATCCGCGCGCCTTCCGGCGGGCCGTGGATGCGCTGGTGCATCCCTACGCGGGCGGACACGTCCATCAGGTCGCCGGCATCGAGGCCCGCGGCTTCATCCTGGGCGGCGCCATCGCCCACCAGCTGTCCTGCGGCTTCGTGCCGATCCGCAAGAAGGGCAAGCTCCCCCACACGACCGTCTCGATGGCCTACGCCCTCGAATACGGGACCGACGAGATCGAGATTCACGTCGACGCCGTGAAGCCGGGCGACCGGGTCCTGCTGGTCGACGACCTGATCGCCACCGGGGGTACCGCCACCGCGGCCGTCAACCTGCTGCAGAAGATCGGCGCCGAGATCGTGGCTGCCTGCTTCGTGATCGACCTGCCCGAGATCGGCGGCGCACAGCGCCTGCGCGACATGGGCGTCGAGGTGCGCACCCTCATGCAATTCGAAGGTCATTGAGGCCGGCGAAACGTTGACTTCGCGGGACCCTTCCGCCATAAGCCCGCCACTCGCGACGTGGCGCCCCGCATGGGCGCCCTTCGTGTTTGCAGACAACCAAGGACGCGTGAAGGTCGGGTGCGGCATCAGCCGCCCGCGAGCGCGCCTCGACCTTTGAAGGCTCTGAGCCATGAAGAGAACCTACCAGCCGAGCAAGCTCGTCCGTAAGCGCCGCCACGGCTTCCGTGCGCGCATGGCCACCGCCGGCGGCCGCAAGGTCATCGCGCGCCGTCGCGCCCACGGCCGCAAGCGCCTGTCGGCCTGAGGCTCTAGGACCCGCGCCGGCGCGCCGTCGAAGGGCGGCCGTGCCGCGGGGGAGGGGATCAGCCGGGATCGAACCATCGATGGCGACGATCGAGCGGCTCAAGAAGCGGCCTGACTTCCTAGCGGCTGCCGAGGGACGTCGGTTCCATACCGATCGGATGACCGCGCAGGGTCGCCTGAGGACGCCGCAGGCCGAGGGCACCGAGAGCCCGAGAGGGCTGAGGCTCGGCTTCACCATCACGAAGCGCGTGGGGCACGCCACGGAGCGCAATCGCATCCGCCGACGCCTCCGCGCCGCCCTGAACGTGATCGCCCCCGAATTGCCGTCCGACGTGGCGGTCCAGCCGGCGGATATCGTGCTCATCGCCCGGCGCCCGGCCTTGCATGCGCCGTTCGACACGCTCGCGGCGGACCTCCGCCGCGCAATTCCGGCCGTGATCCGGCCGTCCACGGGCGGGCGCGGCGAGCGGCCTCCCGGGCGATCCGGCGGCCGGCGCTCCAAAGACGCACCTTCTCAGCGCGCCATGGGCGCAAGCCCTGCGCAGGCGCCCGCGGCCGAGGGAGCGGACATCGCTTCGTCGCACCCGCGCGTCACAGATCCCCGAATCACAGGCGCGGCCCGGTCCGACGGGGCTGGCTCCGCGCCTGTTGCCACTCCGAACGCGTGCGGCGGTGTCCCTGATGGGCAATGACAAGACGAACATGTTCGTGGCCATCGGCCTGTCGCTGCTGGTGCTGCTGGGCTGGCAGTACTTCGTGGCCGGCCCGCGCGTGGAGCAGCAGCGTCTGATCGAGGCGCAGAACAAGGCCGCGCAGCAACAGCAGCAGCCCCCGGGCGTAACTCCGGACGGTGTGCCTTCGCCATCGCCCAAGGAAGGCGGCCCGGCCGCCCCCGCGCCCGGTACCGTGCCGGGGCAGGCCGCTCCGGTCGCCCGCGAGGCGGCGCTGGCCCGTTCGCCGCGCATCCGGATCGAGACCCCGGCGCTTTCCGGTTCGATCGCCCTGAAGGGCGGCCGCGTCGACGATGTCTCACTCAAGAACTATCACGAGACCGTCGACCCCAAGAGCCCCGAGATCGTTCTGTTCTCGCCCGCCGGCAGCGAGACGCCCTACTACGCCGAGTTCGGCTGGGTCGGCGCCAATGCCGGGCCGCTGCCCAACAACGACACCCTCTGGACCAGCGAGGGCAAGACCCTGTCGCCCGGCATGCCGGTGACCCTGACCTGGGACAACGGCGCCGGCCTCGTCTTCAAGCGCATCATCGCGGTCGACGACAAGTACATGTTCACAGTCCGCGACGAGGTCGAGAACAAGGGCTCGGGCGCGATCACGCTCTACCCCTACAGCCTCGTCTCGCGCTGGGGTAAGCCGCACACCCAGGGTTACTACGTCCTGCACGAGGGCATGATCGGCTACCTCGGCAACGACGGCCTGCAGGAACTCACCTACGACAAGCTCGCCAAGGAGGGCGCCTACGGCGGCGCCAACACCAAGGGCAAGGCCTGGACCGGCGTGACTGGCGGCTTCGTAGGCATCACCGACAAGTACTGGGCCGCGGCCGCGATCCCCGACCAGGACACGCCCTACACGGGCGCCTTCACCGACCGCACCGACGGCACCACCAACGTCTACCAGGCGAGCGTGCGCGGCGACGCCGTGAACCTGGCTGCCGGGGCCTCGGCCACCGCGACGCAGCGGCTGTTCGCGGGCGCCAAGGAAGTCAACCTGATCAACAACTACGAGAAGGACCTCGGCATCAAGCACTTCGATCTGATGATCGATTGGGGCTGGTTCTTCTTCATCACCAAGCCGATGTTCCGGGCGCTGGACTTCTTCTACCACCTGTTCGGCAATTTCGGCGTCTCGATCCTGGTGGTGACCTTCTGCCTGAAGCTGCTGTTCCTGCCGATCGCGAACCGGTCCTACGTCTCCATGGCCAAGATGAAGGCCGTGCAGCCCGAGATGGCCGCCATCCGCGAGCGCTACAAGGACGACCGCCTCAAGGCGCAGCAGGCCACGATGGAGCTGTACAAGAAGGAGAAGATCAATCCGGTCGCGGGCTGCTGGCCGGTCCTGATCCAGATCCCCGTCTTCTTCGCGCTCTACAAGGTGCTGTTCATCACCATCGAGATGCGCCACGCGCCGTTCTTCGGCTGGATCCACGACCTCGCGGCACCGGATCCGACGAGCATCGTGAACCTGTTCGGCCTGCTGCCCTTCCCGGCGCCCGATTTCGTGCACCTGGGCGTCTGGCCGCTGATCATGGGCGTGACCATGTTCGTCCAGATGAAGATGAACCCCGCGCCGCCGGACCCGGTCCAGGCGCAGATCTTCACCTTCATGCCGATCGTGTTCACCTTCATGCTGGGGTCGTTCCCCGCCGGCCTCGTGATCTACTGGGCCTGGAACAACACGCTGTCGGTGACCCAGCAGTACATCATCATGCGCCGCAACGGCGTGAAGGTGGAGCTGTGGGACAATCTGCGCAGCACGTTCCGGCGCGGTGCCGGCAACAAGGCGGCGGCCACCAAGAGCTGACGGGCGGAGCCTGCGTGACCGAAACCAACGACGACGCGGCCGACCTCACCGAGGCCGGCCGCCTCCTGTTCGCCGGCGCGGCCGACTTCTACGCGGCCGCCCAGACCCTCGACCGCCTCCCGCCGATGGAAGGCGTCGAGATCGCCTTCGCGGGGCGCTCGAACGTCGGCAAGTCGAGCCTGATCAACGCGCTCACCGGCCGCAACACCCTCGCGCGGACCTCGCACACGCCGGGACGGACGCAGCAGCTCAATTTCTTCCGGATCGGCGAGCGCCTGTCGCTCGTCGACATGCCCGGCTACGGCTATGCGGCCGTCGAGAAGGCCAAGGTCGAGGCCTGGACCCGGCTGATCCATGCCTATCTCAAGGGCCGTGCCAGCCTCGCCCGGGTGTTCATGCTGATCGACGCCCGGCACGGCTTCAAGTCGATCGACACGGACGTGCTCGACGGCCTCGACAAGGCGGCGGTGAGCTATCAGGTCGTTCTGACCAAGGGCGATTCCCTCAAGAAGGGCGAGGTTGCGAGTCGCATCGCCGGGATCGAGGCGGGCCTCGCCAAGCGTCCCGCTGCCTATCCGCAGGTGATCCTCACCTCGAGCCGGGACGATCTTGGCGTGCCGGAGCTGCGGGCGGCGATCGCAAAGCTCTTGGTCGAGAGGGGCGCGTGAGAGGTTCGGGCGTCGACCGCGCGTTCGCGGCGCTCGCCTGCCTCGCGGGCCTCCTCGGCGTGGCGCTCAGTGCTGCCGCCGCGCATATTCCTGGCGCCGACTCGCTCAAGACGGCGGCGCAGTTCCTGTTGTTCCACGCCCCGGCCATCCTCGCGCTGGTCGGATTGGGGGCCGCCGGCTTCATCCGGGTGGCCCTCGCCCGCGTGGCGGCCGGGCTGCTGGTCCTCGGGTTGATCCTGTTCTGCGGTGACCTCGCGGTGCGCACGTGGCTCCAGCACCCGCTGTTCCCGATGGCCGCGCCGACGGGCGGCTTCGCCCTGATGGCCGGATGGCTCGCCGGGATCCTGTGTGCGCTGATGCCGGCGCGCCGAGCCGCCTGACGCATCGCTACGCCTCACCCGGCCCCGACCTGCAGGAACTCCAGCGCCGGTCCCTGCCCGTCGGAGAACACCCCCGCGGTGAGCGTGCCGCCGTAGACCGCTGCCGTATCGAGATTGGTGCGGAACCGGCACACCTCCGGGCGTCCGCTCCGCTGCGGGGTGTGGCCGTGGACCACGTGACGTCCGAAATCGTGTTCGTCCTCCAGGAACGGCTCCCGGATCCAGAGGCGATCATGCGGGTCGGAGTCCGGCGCCGCCACGCCGGGTCTCAGACCGGCATGCACGTACCAGCGGGCACGATCGCCGTGCAGCGTCGGCAAGGCCTCGATCCAGTCGAGCGTATCCCGCGGAATGCCGGTGGGGTCCCGGGCGCCGAAGGAATCCAGCGTCGCCTCGCCGCCGTTGTACAGCCAGTGCGCGGCGGCGCTTCGGGTCTGGAGCGCGTCGAGCAGCATCCGTTCGTGATTGCCCATCAGGCAGGTGACGCGCTCCGGCTCGGCCCAGTTCAGGCGGCTGACGGTGCGCAGGACCGCGGCGCTGTCGGGACCCCGGTCGATGTAGTCGCCCAGGAAGACCAGCCGATGGGCACGGTCGCCGGCATGCTCGGCGATCCGCTCCAGCAGGTCGTCGAGGAGGGCGGCGCAGCCGTGGATATCGCCAATGGCGTAGGTGAGGGGGCCGGATTCCATGGCGCCATGGTCCACCGCCCCGCCGCGCTCCGCAAGCCTCGTCCGATCCCGGAGCCGGCTACTCCGACAGGTCGCGCATGACCGAGATCAGGTCCGCCTTGCCCTCGAAGCCGATGCCTGGCAGGTCCGGCATCACGATATGCCCATCCTCCACCCGCACCCCGTCCGGGAAGCCGCCATAGGGCTGAAACAGGTCCGGGTAGCTCTCGTTTCCGCCGAGCCCGAGGCCGGCCGCGATGTTGAGCGACATCTGGTGCCCGCCGTGCGGGATGCAGCGGGACGGCGACCAGCCGAATTCCGCCAGGACGTCGAGGGTGCGCAGGTACTCCACCAAGCCGTACGACAGGGCGCAGTCGAACTGCAGCCAGTCGCGGTCGGGCCGCAGGGCGCCGTAGCGCAGGAGATTGCGGGCATCCTGGTGCGAGAACAGGTTCTCCCCCGTCGCCATCGATCCGGGATAGTAGGGGCTGAGGGCTGCCTGGAGGGCGTAGTCGAGCGGGTCGCCGGCCTCCTCGTACCAGAACAGCGGATAGTCCCGGAGCATCCGGGCATACGCAATGGCCGTCTCGAGATCGAAGCGCCCGTTGGCGTCCACGGCGAGGCGCCCCCGCCCGTCGATCTCGGCGAGCACAGCCTCGATCCGACGCCGGTCCTCCTCGATCGGGGCGCCGCCGATCTTCATCTTCACCACCGTGTAGCCGCGGTCGAGGTAGCCGCGCATCTCGGCCCGAAGGGCGGAATCGTCCTTGCCGGGATAGTAGTAGCCGCCCGCCGCGTAGACGAAGACGCGCGGGTCGGCGACGCGGCCCGTCTGCGCCGCCAGCATCCGGAACAGCGGTTGGCCGGCGATCTTCGCCGCAGCGTCCCACACCGCCATGTCGAGGGTGCCGACCGCGACGGAGCGCTCGCCGTGACCACCCGGCTTCTCGTTCCGCATCATCGCGGCCCAGATCCGCCGCGGATCGAGGTTGTCGCCTGCATCCGTCAGGAGGCTCTCCGCTTCCGCCTCCAGGATCCGATCGCGGAAGCGCTCGCGGATCAGGCCGCCTTGGCCGTAGCGGCCGTTGGAGTTGAAGCCGTAGCCGACGACCCGGCGCCCGTCCCGAACCACGTCGGTGACCACCGCGACGAGGCTCGTGGTCATCTTGGTGAAGTCGATGTAGGCGTTCCGGATCGGCGAGGCGATCGGCTTGGTGACTTCGCGGACGTCGACGATGCGCATGTCTGTGTCTCCCGGGTGCGTCCGGATGCCTTAGCGTCGGCCGAGCGGGGATCGCCAATGCCGTTTCCGCGGTACGCGATGCAGGGCCGGCATCGGCCGCGAACCGCCGCCGGGGAGGATCCCATGGACCTGGACTGGGTGAAGGATTTCCTCGCCCTCGCGGAGCACCGGACCTTCTCGCGGGCGGCCGAGGCTCGGCACGTCACGCAGCCGGCCTTCAGCCGTCGCATCCGAGCCCTGGAGGCGTGGATCGGGGCGCCGCTGTTCCTGCGGGGCGCCCAGGGTGCGACCCTGACCGCCGCCGGGACGGGTTTCCGGCCGCATGCCGAGGACCTTGTGCGCGGATTGGATCGGGCGCGCCGCGAAGCCCGCGCGGCCGGCGCTCGCGCGGGCGCGAGCCTGGCGATTGCGGCCACGCACGCCCTTTCGTTCACGTTCTTCCCCGGCTGGATCCGGCAGCATGCGCCCTTCGAGACCCTCGGCGCGCTCAACCTGATCTCGGACAGCATGGCGGCCTGCGAGGCCATCATGCTGGCCGGCGAGGTGCAGTTTCTGCTCTGCCACCATCACGCCGATGTCCCCATGCGTCTCGACGAGGGTCGCTACGACTCCGTCCGGATCGGCGGCGATTGCCTGGTGCCGCTCTGCGCCCCGTCGGACATGGGAGCACCGCTCTGGCCCCTGGGCTGTCCGGTCCGGTACCTCGCCTATGGCACCGCCTCGGGGCTCGGTCGGATCCTGGCCGCGAGCGGCGCGGCATCGGGCCACGCGCCGGTCTTCACCTCGCACCTCGCGGCAACGCTCATGACCATGGCGTGCGAGGGCGACGGCGTCGCGTGGCTCCCGCTCACACTGGCAGAGGCGGCCACGGCGCAGGGCCGGTTGGTCCGGGCCGGGCCAGAGGATCGCACCGTTCCGCTGGAGATCCGCCTGTTCCGCTCACCCGAGAGCCGGAGCGATGCGGCCGACGCCCTGTGGCGGCGTTTGCATGACTCCGAGCGATCCCCGGAGGATCAGCCCTTCGCGACCCGGGCGTAGCGGCCGTCGTAGCGGCCGGCCCGGATGAGGACGAGAACCTCCTCCTCGCGGGCCATCTGCGCGTGGACGGCTGCGAGCAGGTCCGGGGCGCAGCCGGGCGGAAAGGTCACGACGCCGTCGTGGTCCCCGACCACGACGTCCCCCGGATTGACCGTCCAGCCGCCGACGGAGACCGGCACGTTGATCGCGCCGGGACCGGCCTTGAAGGGTCCCCGCGGAGTGGCGGCCCGGGCGTAGCAGGGGAAATTCGCATCCGCGAAGGCCGCCGTATCGCGCACGGCGCCGTCGATCACGAAGCCGGCGACGCCCCGACTCTCGGCGATGGCCTTCATGATGTCGCCCACGAGGGCTCGGCTCGTGTCGCCGCCGCCGTCGACGACGATCACGTCGCCGCGACGGACCTCCTCCAGAGCCTGATGGATGGCAAGGTTGTCGCCCGTCCGGACCTGAACCGTGAAGGCCGTGCCGAGGAGCCGGCCGTCGTGGTGGAACGGGCGCAGGCCGTTGAGGACCGGCATGCGCGAGAGGCAATCGCTGATCGTGGCCGTCGAGACGTCTCGGAAGGCCGCCAGCAGCGCCGGATCCACGGAGGGCGGCGGCGGATTGCGGGAGATGAGGGACATCGGACGGGACGTCTCCATGTCGTCGACGCGGCTGCCGGCATCATTGTGCGCGACAGTGGCGACGGATCATGCCCCAGTCTGCACCCCTGTGTCTCGCGGAATTGCCGCCGGGGTCAGTGGTCGGCCGCCGGAACCGCGCCGGCGCCGCTGCCGGTGGCGAGCTTGCGCCGGGCGTCGGCCTGCCCGCTGGTCGTGCCGAAATAGGTCGCCGAGTCGCCCAACTGCACCGCCGGCTGGCAGTGCGGCGTGCACGACAGGGATTCCCGGTCGAGCCCGCGCTGAACCGTGATGGTCGAGTCCTGCGATGCCTCGACCCGGATCGTCGTCTCCGCGATCATCGCACCGCCATTGTCGAGCGCGATCAGGTTGGTCGAACCGAAGCTCTTGCCGGTCAGGACGAGGACCCCGTTCTTCTGCGGCGTGACCTCGGCGATGATCGGATTGCCGACGATGATGGTCGAGGTCTTCTCCGGCAGGCGGAGAACCTTGGCGTTATCGACCAGCACGGTCACGACGGGCAGAAGCTCGGGCTGGCCCGCCGCGGCTGCGGCGCCCGTCAGCAGGACGACGAGGCCGGCTCGGCCCGCAATCGACAGGGTGCGGCGCATCGGGTTTCCTCAAGGCGGCGGGCGGTCTACGGGATCCGACCCGCTGCGCGAGGCTATCGCGGAACCGGTGAAGGAAGCGCTAAGCAAGACCAAGCGCCCGCTCTCTGCGGTATCGATGAAACCCAACCTTCACCAAGCTCGCAGCGAGGCGGCTTTTCAGGACTGTGCGGGCTCGATTTAACCGATTTTCAAGGCGTAATCGGCAGTCTGTGCAGGCCGCCGATCGAGACCCGAAAATCTTCATCGGTCATCGCGCAAGTTTAACTGGCCCTGTGTTGATCGAAGGATCGCTTTCCATGAAGACCCTTTTCACGCGCTTCGCCTCGGACGAGTCCGGTGCCACCGCGATCGAGTACGGGATGATCGCAGCCCTCATCGCCGTCGCGATCATCACCGCGCTGAAGACCGTCGGAACCAACCTCACCACGAAGTTCAGCCAGATCTCCGGCAACCTGAACTGATCGCGACGCGTCCGATCTGCGGCAGGTCCGAGACACCCCTGCCCCTCGGCGAGGGGCGGGGTGGTTTCGGGCCGCCGGAGGGACGTTGGTTCCCGAGATCCCGACTGCTCGGCGGTCGCGTGATCCGGGCCGGTCACCGGACGGCCGATTCGGAACGGTCCCTCGGGACGCGACAGGCATCGACGAAATGGACGCCGAGATGGTCGGTTCAGCGACGGCAGGTCTGGGCATGACAGGTCTCAGTCTCACGAGTCTCGGTCCGACAGGCTTCGGACTGCTCATTCTCTTCCCATTCCTGATGGCCTACGCGGCCGCCAGCGACCTGCTGACCATGCTGATCCCGAACCGGATCTCGCTGGCGCTCGTCGCGGGATTCGCGCTCCTCGCCCTGACCGGTCCGATGAGCTGGGCCGAAATCGGTGTCCACTGCGCTGCGGGGTCGATCGTCCTCCTCGTCACCTTCGCCCTGTTCGCCTTCGGCGTCATCGGCGGCGGCGATGCCAAGCTGGCGGCCGCTACGGCTCTCTGGCTCGGCTTAGACGGCCTCGGAGACTACCTTCTGGTGGCCTCTCTGATCGGCGGAGCCCTGACGCTGGCGATCCTGTTCGCGCGGACCCACCCGTTGCCGATCCGGATCGCGCGCATGCCCTTCGCCCTTCATCTGCATGACGCCAAGACCGGCATCCCATACGGGATCGCCCTGAGCGCCGCCGCGCTCCTCGTCCTGCCCGAGACCGAGATCTGGACCCGAGCCCTCGCCGCCTGAACGGCGCGCCGCGATTCCGCGGATCGGGATCTGGAGCCCCGGCCCCGGCCCCGCTAAGAGTCGCGCATGCCCTTCGCGCTGCTGCGTCGACCCGATCCCGACCATCTCGAGGTCCCGCACGAGGGGGCCAGCCTGCGCATCGCGCTCCGTCGGCGGCCGACGGCCCGCCGGATCACCCTGCGGGTATCGGCGGCCACCGGCGAGGCGGTGATCACGCTTCCGAGCCGCACCGCGATCAACACCGCCGAGCGCTTCGCGGCGAGCCACGCGGGGTGGATCGCCGCGCGGCTCGCCCGCGTGCCGACCCGCACCGTCTTCGAGCCCGGCGCCATCCTGCCGTTCCGCGGCGAACCGCACCGGATTACCCAGCGCTCGACGCGCAGCGGTCCGGTGCAGATTGAGCGCACCGAGGGCGAGCCGGTGATCTCCGTCTCCTGCGAGAGCGCCCACGTGGCGCGCCGGGTCCGGGATTTTCTGACGCGCGAGGCCCGTCGCGACCTCGCCGAGGCGATCAGGCGCTATGCCGCGAAACTCGGGCAGCGGCCGGTCCGGGTCACCCTGCGGGATACCCGCAGCCGATGGGGATCCTGCACGGCGCGTGGCGAGCTGAACTTCTCATGGCGCCTCATCCTGGCGCCGCCGATGGTGCTCGATTACCTGGTCGCCCACGAGATGGCTCACCTGCGGGAGATGAACCATTCCCCCCGCTTCTGGGCGCTCGTGAACGAGATGTGTCCCGACACCGACGTTGCCGAGGCGTGGCTCAAGCGCCACGGCGCCGGCCTGCATCGCTACGGCTGAGCGGACGGCCGCGCGCCTGTCACCACTTGGCGCCCGTCACCCCTTGGCGCGGAGGACCCGCTGGCGCACCACCGTGTCCGCCGGCCATCTCGGGCGAGGGTCGACTTCACCGGGATTGAGGGTGCGCGGGGCGACGCTGTCGCAGATCTCGCGCTGGCGGATGATCACCGGATTGCCGAATTCGTCCCGGCGACGGATCAGGCCGCCGTCCCGGCAATAGCCTGCGATCGCCGCGTGGCCGTTGCGGCGACCATAGGGATTGGCCGCAACGGGCGGATGCTCGATCACCAGCGTGCCGGTGTGGTTGAGCGAACGCTCGACATACGTGGTCTCGCCGACCGGCAGGGACTGAGCCCCGGCCTGCGCGAGGGTGGCCATCAAGCAGGCGGCCGAGAGGACGAGCGGGCGCATCACGACGTCAGGATCCGGCGCTGGAGAACAGTCTCGCTCTATCTAGGCCGGAGAGACCCGCGTGGGTAGCGCTCACGGGCAACACCGAACCCGCATCGCTTGACAGCGCGGGGCTGACCATGGTCGGAACACGCCCGATTGTACGGCTCCCGCCGGTCCTCGGCCGGAGCGTTCCGAAGGAATCGGTGGTGCCGCTTCACGCGAGGCTCGTTCGTTTCCGGCGCGCCGCCTGGCACGCCGCGCTGCCGGTGTTCCTCGCCCTTGCGGCGGCGCTCGCGCCCGCCGGACCGGCCGCGGCCCAAGGTATGGTGCGCAAGACCTTCGATGACTGGCAGTTGCGCTGCGAAACGCCAGCCGGTGCGAAGGCCGAGCAATGCGCCCTGGTCCAGTATCTCGCTGCGGAAGACCGGCCGAACCTGACCCTCGTGGTCATCGTCCTGAAGACGGCGGACAATCGCGGCTATCTGCTGCGTGTGGTGGCGCCGCTCGGCGTGCTCCTGCCCTCCGGTCTCGGTCTCAAGATCGACCAGACCGATATCGGCCGCGCGGGATTCGTCCGCTGCCTGACCACGGGCTGCGTCGCCGAGGTGGTGATGGACGACGGACTGATCCGTCAGTTCAAGAATGGCACGCAGGCGACCTTCATCGTCTTCCAGACGCCTGAGGAAGGCGTCGGGATTCCGCTGTCGATGAAGGGCTTCGCGGCCGGGTTCGACAGCCTGAAATGACGATGTTGCTCGGGAGCCGTGCGATGATCGGACATCCGGACAGGTCTCTGGGGCGCTCCTCGGACGCCGCTTTGAGGCCTGCCCCCGCTCTCCGGCTGACCGGCCTCGTGCTTGCGGCCTCCCTCGCGACGGTCGCCGCCGCGGCCCCGTGCCGGGCCGAAGAGGGCAACATCTTCACCAACCTGTTCAAGTACGGCGGCACGACGGTTCCGCCGTCGCAGCCCGAGAGCCTCGATCCGCCTTACTGTCCCCCGGTCGAGGTCGCCGAGGGAGCCGCCGCGTCGCGCACCCTCGCGGGCGAAGCGGTGCGCACCCAGTTCTCCCTCGGTCGTCTCGCCCGCGAATGCACGCGGCGTAAGGACGGTTCGCTCACCGTCAAGGCGGGCGTCGAGGTCAATGTCCTGCTCGGGCCTGCGGGTGCGCCGGGCCGCTTCGATGTGCCGGTGACGTTCCAGATCCGGTACAACGGCAAGGTCGTCTCGAGCCGCGTCGAGCGCGCCAGCGTCACCGTCGGACCGGGCGAGGCGCAGGGCTTCGCCACGATCGTCGCCGACGAACTCGTGGTCCCGGCCGCGATGACGGCCGAGTACGACATCGCGGTAGGCGTCGGCGCCGGCAAGGGGGGCGGCGGGAAGGCCGCCGCGAAGCCGCGCCGTCGCAAGCCGGTGGTTGCTGCCGCACCCGCCACCGGAGGCGACGCTGCCCAGTGACGCTGCGGCGCGCCTCGGCGGTCCGACCCGACTGACACTCCAACCCGGCCGCGGCGAGCTTTGGCTCGGCCGGGAGACGCGCTTTCGCCTCGAACCCACCGACGATCCCGACTTCGATCGCCGCCTCGTCCTCCCCGACCATCCCGTCGGCTGGATCGTGCTGAGCTACAGCGGCGATCCGGCGGTGGCGCCCCAGCGCCCGATCCTCCGCATCCTGCGTGGGCCGGGCGGGGCGATTCAGGATTTCGTCCTCCCCGGGGCACCCCAGGGGCTCGCTCACTGGCTCGGCCTGATCCCGTCGGACGCGCGCGAGATCCAGCTTTGTGCCGGCTCCGATTTCGTCCTGGAACGGGTCGGCGCCCGGCGCGACGCCGGCGTGCTGGCGCAGTGCCTCCTCCGCCGACCCTGGCGCTGCGTCGCCGCACTCTACGAACGCGCCCGCGGCTCGGAGCGACGCTACCGCGACATTCTGCGCGGCGCCTGTGCGGTGACGCCGATGGCCGGCTTTCCGTCCTGGATCGCCGCACGCAGCCGGCCCTGGCGCCGTGCTTCCGCCAGTCTGCGGATCCGGTGCCTCGTCCTCGCGCGGACAGGCGAGGCGGCGGCGTTGACAATCACCCTCGCCGCACTCGCAGCGCAGACCCACCGTCCTGCGTCCATTCGTGTTTCCTGGGACGCCGCACCGCCAGCATCGGCCGATGTGCGGGCGTCTCATGAGACCTGGGACGAGGCTGCGGCCTTCGCGGATCTCCTCGGCGAGGCCGACGCCCTGTGCCTGCTGCGTCCCGGCGACGTGCCGGAGCCCGAGGCCCTGGCACTGCTGGCTCAGGCCCTCGCGGAGGCGGATCTGGCTTACGGCGACGCGATCGGGCTCGATGGCCGACCGCACCTGAAGCCGGACTGGAGCCCGGACCTCGCCCTCGTCACGGGCTATCCGGGGTTTCCCCTGCTCCTGTCAGGCTCCTGGCTCGCGGCGGCGCTCCCGCACCCGGCCGGCCCGATGGCCGAGGTTGCCCTGGCCGTCCAGATCGCCGCGGTGGCCGACGCCGCGCGGGTCGCGCACGTCCCGCGGATCCTGGCCCGCGCCGTCGGCGACGGTCTCGACCCGTCGGACCGGGCTTCCGTCCTCGACGCGTCACGCCGCGGACCGGCCCTGCCGGCCCACGCCACGGTCCATGACGGGACCGTGCGGTTGGACTGGCCTCTCCCGAACCCGGCACCCCTGGTCAGCGTCGTGATCCCCTCGCGCGACCGCCTGGACCTGATCGCGCGTGTCTGCCGCGGCGTTCTCCACGAGACGTCCTACGCGCCGGTCGAACTGATCATCGTCGATAACGGCTCGACCGAACCCGCGGTGCTCGAGCACTACGCGACCCTGCGCGGCGACCCGCGCGTCCGGATCCTGATGGACCCGCAGCCGTTCAATTTCGCCGCGATGGTCAATGCCGGCGTCGCGGCGGCCGCGGGCACGATCGTCGTGCTGCTCAACAACGACGTCGCCGTGCTGGAGCCCGGCTGGCTCGAAGCGATGGTCCGCCAGGCCTGCCGGCCGGAGGTCGGTGCGGTCGGTGCGAAGCTCCTCTACGGCGACGGCGCCCTGCAGCATGCCGGCGTCGTCGTCGGCCTCGGCGGCCGGGCCGGGCATATCCTGCGGCGCCGGCCCGGCGACACGCCCGGACATCTGGGGCGCCTCCGCGTGGCGCACGAGGTCTCCGCGGTCACGGCGGCCTGCCTCGCCGTCTCCCGGGAGAAGTATCTGGCGGTGGGCGGATTCGACGCCTCGGCCTTCCCGGTCGATTTCAACGATGTGGATTTCTGCCTCCGGCTCGGTGCCGCCGGCTGGAAGACGGTCTGGACCCCGGCCGCGACGCTGGCCCATCTCGAATCCGTCAGCCGCGGTCCGTCCGTCGGTGCCAAGCGCGCCCGCTTCGAGGAAGAGGCGGCCCGGTTCTCCGAACGCTGGCGAGCGGTGATCCGGCACGATCCGTACTACCATCCGGCCCTGTCGCTCACGACCTTCGGCGAGGACCTGGAATGACGCCGTCCCCGGTCGGCGAAGGCGGGTCCTATCTCGGACCGTCGGGGCGTTCCTGGCCGGCGATGGCGCGCGCCCTGCAACGCGTCCTAAGTCATCCCCGCGAGAGCGCCGCGATCCTACGGGCGCGGTTGGCGGGCAAGCACCTGCGTGCCCGGCAATCGCTGGCGGCCCTCATCGGGATCGACCATCGGCTCGCGCTGCCGCCCGGGATCCTCGACCGTTTCCCGGCGGCGCCGGCCGATCCGGCCGGCGACATCCGTCTGATCGGGGAGGGGGTAATCGTCGCCGGCGCGGCGGAGCGGATCGCCGCGGCCTTCGCGGCCGAGCCGGACCTCCAGGCCGTGTACGGCGATGCCCTAGTGCAGGTCCGGCCCCGCGGTCCGGTATTGCCCCATCTGCCTCCGGTCTTCGACCCGGACCGGCTTGCGGGGTTCGATTATCTCGGGCTCATCCTGGCCTGCCGGTGCAGTGCCCTTGGCCCTGACCTCGAACCCCGGTGCCCTGCCGAGGCCGCGTTTCGCATTGCCGAGCGGTTCGGCCCTGGCGCGATCGGGCATCTGCCGGAGATCCTGTCGGTCCGCCGTGGCGGCACCCGCCCCGCCGCGCCCCAGGACGGGGCGGCGACCCGCCCCTCCCATCGGGACATCGTGCGCGCGCACCTCGACCGGACCGGGCGGGGCGGGGCCGGCGTCGCCGTCGCGCCGGACGGCCTCGTACGGGTGGCCCATCCGCTCCCCGAACCTCCGCCCCTGGCCAGCCTGATCGTTCCGACCCGCGACCGCCTCGATCTCCTGCGCCCCTGCCTCGACAGCCTGCGCGACTGCACTGACTGGCCGTCGCTCGAGATCCTGGTCTGCGACAACGACAGTCGCGAGGCGGAGACCCTCGCGTATCTGCGAGGGCTGGAGGAGGCGGGACGGGCGCATGTCGTGCCCTGTCCCGGGCCGTTCAACTTCGCCGCGATGAACAACGCTGCTGCCGCCCGCGCCCGGGGGAGGCTGCTGGTCTTCGTCAACAACGATGTCGAGGCGTTCCGACCCGACTGGCTGTCGCTCATGGCCCGTCAGGCCCTGCGCCCGGAGATCGGCGCCGTGGGCGCCAAGCTGCTCGATGGCGCGGGCCGCATCCAGCACGGCGGCATCGTCCTCGGCACCGGCGGCCTCGTCACGCATGGTCACCGTCACTTCGCCGGTGACGCCCCGGGCTATCTCGCGGCGCTGCGCACCACACACGCTGTCTCGGCCGTCACGGCGGCCTGTCTGGTTGTCGAGGCGGAGAAGTTCCGCAGGGTCGGCGGCTTCGACGATGCCGTCTTCGCCGTCGATTTCAACGACGTCGATCTCTGCCTGCGCCTCAACGCGGCGGGCTACCGCACGCTGCTCGTCCCCGAGGCGGTGCTGCACCATCGCGAGGCGGCGAGCCGCCGCTGGACGCCGGACGCCCGCGCCCGGCACGATCGCGAGATCGCCGCGCTGAAAAAGCGATGGGGGCCGCTGCTGGTGCAGGACCCCCATTACCACCCGGGCTTCGACCCGGATCTCTCGACACACGCGCGCCTGCGTGGAGGATTTCCGGACACCGGGCGGACGCCCCTGCGCCGCCCGCGCGCCTGACGGTGCCTACTGGACCAGCCGCGGCCCGCCGCCCTGAACCTTTTCGTTCTCCGACATGATGCCGAGGCGCTTGGCGACCTCGGTGTAAGCCTCGATCAGGCCGCCGAGATCCTTGCGGAACCGGTCCTTGTCGAGCTTGTCCGAGGACTTGATGTCCCAGAGACGGCACGAATCCGGAGAGATCTCGTCGGCGACGACGATGCGCATCATGTCGCCTTCCCAAAGGCGCCCGGTCTCCATCTTGAAGTCGACCAGCCGGATGCCGACGCCGAGGAAGAGCCCCGACAGGAAGTCGTTGACGCGGATCGCCAGCGCCATGATGTCGTCGATCTCCTGGGGCGTCGCCCAGCCGAAGGCCGTTATGTGCTCCTCGGAGACCATCGGATCGTTCAGCGCGTCGTTCTTGTAGTAGAACTCGATGATCGAGCGCGGCAGCTGGGTGCCTTCCTCCAGGCCCAGCCGCGTGGCCAGCGACCCGGCCGCGACGTTGCGCACCACGACCTCGAGGGGGATGATCTCGACCTCGCGGATCAGCTGCTCGCGCATGTTGAGCCGGCGGATGAAATGCGTCGGCACGCCGATGTCGTTGAGGTGCTGAAAAACGAACTCGGAGATCCGGTTGTTCAGCACGCCCTTGCCGTCGATGACCTCGTGCTTCTTCGCGTTGAAGGCCGTCGCGTCATCCTTGAAGTGCTGGATGAGCGTGCCGGGCTCCGGACCCTCATAGAGGACCTTCGCCTTGCCCTCGTAGATGCGACGGCGGCGGTTCATAGGCGTGTACCGTGGTTTGAGGAAGTCCATGGGCCGAGGCTCCTGATGCGCGACGATGGAGAGGAATCCGCGGCGCGACGACCGGACGCGAGGTCGGGCAGCCGGACGGCCTCTGCCCGACGGCCCCGGCGACCGCCTCCAAACTAGCCGAAGCGGGCTTCCAGCACAACGCGTTAGCCCGCAGGGCGGGATTGCGGAGACTGTTTCCGACGTGTCCGGAACGGGCATCGCCGCCCGACCGCCGCTTGCGATCGACCCGCTAGGCCGTCGTCTTGGACGGGAAGCGGCAGAGGTCGGCGATCAGGCAGCGCGGGCATTCGGGCTTGCGGGACTTGCAGGTGTAGCGGCCGTGCAGGATCAGCCAGTGATGGGCATGCAGCCGGTAGGGTTCGGGCACGATCGCCTCCAGACCGGCCTGGACCTTGTCGGTGGTCGCACCGACGAACAGCGGGATCCGGTTCGAGACCCGGAAGATGTGGGTGTCGACGGCGATTCGCGGGACCCCGAAGGCGATGTTCAGCACGACGCTCGCGGTCTTTGCGCCGACCCCGGGCAGCACCTGCAGGGCCTCTAGGCTCGCCGGTACGGCGCCGCCATGTGCCTCGACCAGGATGCGCGAGAGCGCCACGACGTTCTTCGCCTTGGTGTTGAACAGCCCGATGGTCCGGACGAAGTCGCGGACCCTGTCCTCGCCGAGGGCCATCATCTTCTCCGGCGTGTCGGCGACGGCGAAGAGCGGACCAGTAGCGAGGTTGACGCCGCGGTCGGTCGCCTGGGCCGAGAGCACCACGGCGACGAGCAGGGTGAACGGGTTGACGTAGTGAAGCTCGCCCTTCGGCTCCGGCGTCGCCGCCTGGAACCGGCGGAAGATCTCGGTGAGGGTCGCAGGATCGACCGCCGCGGAAGCCGTCTCCACCTGAGCGGTGACGGCCGGGGTGACAGCTCCACCGAGGCGCGCCGAAGGAACCCGCGCGGCGCGCGTCGCGCCCCGGCGGGCGGCGCGATCCGTCACGGGCGGGGGTGTCTTTCTGGCGGGCATCGGCGCGTTATATTGATGGCATGGCGAGCGGCAATCCTTCCGTCCATCCCTACGGGCTCGATCCGGACACGATCGACCGGCCCGTCTTCACCGCCACGATCCGGCCGCATCAATCCCTGAGCCGGCGCGGCTTCCGGGTCGTGATGACCGGCTGCTGCGCGGTCTCGCTGACGGTGTCGGTCTGGGCGTGGCGCATGGGGTTCTGGCCGGTGGCCGGCTTCTTCGGCCTCGACATGCTGGCGATCTACGCGGCGCTGAAGGTGAGCTTCCGCCGGGGCCGATCCTTCGAGGAAGTGATGATCTCGCAGATCGAGATCTTGCTCGCCCGGGTCAGTCATCAGGGCGAGCGGCGCGAGTGGCGTTTCAATCCCCTCTGGACCAAGATCGAGACGGTCGAAGACGACGAGTACGGTCTCCAGCGCCTGACGCTGGTCTCGCGACGGCAGCAGGCCCTCGTCGCCCGGGACGCCGGGCCGGACGAGCGGGCGCGGATCGCGCGGGGCCTGACCGCGGCCCTCGCGCAGGTGAAGAAGGGGTACTGAGTCGGTCGCCACTACGGCTGCGGCGGACGCGGACGCGGCATCGGTCGACGGGTGCACTGCAAAAAAGTTGCCCGAAGCCGGAACGGGGCTGTTGACGCGCCGAACCGGCCTGCGTATACCCCGGCTCATCGGCGCCGGCCGCGGGAGTGGACCGGGCGCTGAGCCATCTTCTGACAAGCGGCGGGATTGGCCGGCGGGATTGCCGGGCGGTTTTCTGTTTGCCTTTGATGAGCCCTGGGAGACTGGGGTGATCTTTGACAAGTTATGATTGAGGAAGGGAGACGCGGGCGGCGTTTGTCCTTGCGGCTGGGTCTTATGGCCTGGCGTGAGAGACTTGTGCCGATCTGTTGTTTTCTTTCTGAGCTCACCGACGGGTATTTGGCGCTGTGAAGCGTTGGGTGCTTGGTCGATGTGAGGCTCCGTCTGAGAATATATGTGATCGGCCAGATCAATCTCTTCAACGTGAGAGTTTGATCCTGGCTCAGAGCGAACGCTGG
>NZ_JBFULS010000031.1:0-58081 GCF_054049775.1 Methylobacterium sp. P5_C11
CGAGGCGGGCGCCCCGCAGGACGGCAGCGGCGCGCCCGCCGCGCGCCGGCTGCGCACCCTCCGCGCCGGGCGGAGTTGGGCGGAGACCGAGACCCGCATGGCCTGGGAGCCGCCCGCAGACCCGAGCGACGATCCCGACCCGGATTGTCCGGCGGACCCTTCGATGGGCGCGGTTCCGGCGGTGATCCTGCACAAGCGGATCGCCCTCGGCCTTCCGGGCCTGGGCAACGCCGTGGAGGTGCAGGCGGGCTTCGTCCTGGCCGAGCCCGCCAAAGGGCTCCGGCTCGAACCGCTGGCCGCCGCCGTGCCGGCGGAATTCTCCGAGGCCTGGCGTTTTGACCCGGCCACCGGCGGGATAGCCCCCCTCGACCCCGCGTCCGGCGTTCAGGCGGATCCGGTGATCCTGGCGACCCCCGAAGGCTCGCATGCCCTGGCCATCTGGGCGCCCGGCCCGCCGACACAGGAGACCGACGCCCCGCGGCCCGGCTTCGCGGTGCGGCCCGAGGCCGGGGCGAACCGCCTGAGCTGCCGCTTCCGCGTGGCGAACGCCACCGCCGGATCGCACGACTTCGCCTGCTACGCCCTGGTCGGCGCACTCGCCGACGTCCGCGCCGCCCTGCGGAACCTCACCGCGCCACCCTGACGTGCGCGAGGCCGCCGATCCCGACGGACGCACCCGGCACCGTCGATCCCGTCCGACCCGATGGGAAACGGCGTTCGACGGTCCGGACCGACGAAGCGATCGAGGGTCCGAGAGACGGGAAGCACGCCTTCGCGGTCGGGATCATCCGCATCGCGCCCGAGTCCCGCCTCCGCTGCCTCCTGCCGCCCGCGCTGCGCCAGCTGGGCTCCGGCGGTGATGGCCGCGACGGAAGAGCCGACCCTGAAATCCGCGTGAGACAGGGAATAAACGCCCATGGCGCGACGCCGTGGCCGGATCGCCACAGCTTTGGCGCACGACATTGTGTATACAGGATGCAGTTCGTTCCAGAGACCACGAACCGACTCCGGCGCGCTTCTCGCAGAGGCGCGCCGTATTGTTTCGGGGCCGCGGCAGCGCTCACAGCCGCCGGATCCGCGGCTCGGGGCGGGCCTCCAGCATGAGATGCGTGAGCGCCCAGACCAGGGCGTCGAGCCGGTCGGGCGATCCGCCGCCGGACAGGCCGTCCGGACCGAAATCGCACAGCTCGTCCTCCAGCGCCGGGAACGCCCCGACATGGTGGACCAGCCCGCGGGCATAGAGCAGCGAGACCGGCTCGGCGCGCAGGTACTTGCCCCGCGTCGCATGGACCGACGTCACCGGCACGGCCGGGTCGCATTGGGCCAGCACGGCGGCGGCCATCTCGCCACCCTGATTGACCTCGACCACCAGGGCATCGGCCCGGAGCCGGTGGTAGAGCGCCAGGGCCGCCTCCGCCCAGGCCTGCGGGGTGGCCCGGGCGAGGCTCGCATCGGCCAGCACGTAGGCGTGGCCGCCGGCGCGGCCGGCCGCCACGATCCCACAGGCATCCGAGCGCGCCCCCGAGGCCGCGGGGGGATCCACCGCGACGACGATCCGGCCGAGATCGGGCGCCCCCGCGACCCGGGCCGCCTCCAGGGCGCCGCGGGTCCACAGGGCATCGTCCCGGTCGGCGATGAGTTCGCCGTCGAGTTCCTGCCGGCCCAGCCGGGTGCCGGCGTAGCGGCCGACCACCTGCTCCAGGAAGTCCGGCGCGAGGTGGGCGGCGTTGTCGCCTGTCCGGGCACGGCTCACCACCGTGCGCGGATCGGCGAGCAGCCGCCGGATCAGCGGCACCGGCCGAGGCGTCGTGGTCACGAGGTTGCGCGGCCGGGCGCCGAGGCGCAGCCCGAATTGCAGCATGTCGAACGCCGCCTCGGGCCGGCGCCACTTCGCGGCCTCGTCGCACCACGCGGCGCCGAATTGCGGGCCGCGCAGGGCGTCGGGCTCCTCCGCCGAGAAGGCGAACGCGACCGCGCCGTTGCTCCATTCGAGGCGCCGGCGGCTGGGCGACCAGACCGGCCGGGGGCGCCCCCGCGGTGGCAGGCCGAGCAGGCCCGAAGGCCCCTCGACCATCACGTCGCGGACATCGAGATGGGTCTCCCCCACCAGCGCGATCCGCGCGACCGGCGCGTCCGTGAAGGCCGGGTCCCCCCGGGCGAGGGCGTCGACCCACTCGGCCCCGGTGCGGGTCTTGCCGCTGCCGCGTCCGCCGATCACCGCCCAGGTCGTCCAGGTCTCGGCGTCGGCGGGCGGCAACTGATCCGGCCGGGCCTGATGCAACCAGTCGCCGGCGAGCATCCGGATCAGGTTCGGCGGCAGGGTCGCGAGGAAGTCAGGCAGTCGCCCGGCCGCCGACAAAGCCAGCATAGCGTCGCGCGATCTCCGCGCGCAGGGCGGGCAGGTCGGGTCCGGTGCCGCCATCGCCCCCCTCCCCCGTCGTGCCGCGCGGCGTGTCCGCGGCGAGCGTGTCGAGCAGCCGCTTGAGACCGCCGAGATCGCGCAGGACCCGGGCGGAGTCGCGCAGGGGCGGGTCGCCGCCGCCCAGGGCCGCGTCGAAGGCGGCGATCTGCCGGACCACGTGGGCGCTCAGGTGCCCCCGCAGGATCGCCGGATCGATCGCCGGATCGGTCGCAATCCCACGTCCGGCGCGCCGGAGGGGCGCGTTCGGCAGGTCCACGCCCAGGGTCAGCGACAGCAGCGCCGCAGTGGGCCGCCCGAAGCCCAGGGCCTCGCTGACGTCACCGGGGTCGTTGCCGGGCGTGGCGAGGAGGCGGGCGAGGGACGCCCGACGGCCCGCCGTCCAGCGGGCCATCGCGAGCCGTGGCGCGTGCTGCCGCGGCCTCACCCAGCCGGCCCGGGCATTCCAGGTCCGGATCGTCTTCGGCCCGATGTCGAGGCGGGCGCCGATTTCGTCGACCGTGAGGCGGGTGTCCCGCAGGAGACGGAGGGCCTCGGCGCGCCGCTCCGCCGCGTGAGCCTGGGGTGGCCACATCGGGGGCTCTCCGCACACGTCTCGACCGTGCTGGAGTGATAGCCCGGCAGCGCGACGATGTCAAGCACAAATTCCTATTTTTGCCGGTCCTAGGATTTTTGGCCGAGTGCCGGGACGGATCTCACCCGGCCCACTGCGCGACCCCACGATGGCGCGAGCAGGTTCCGCGATGCGTGTGGCTGAAGCTCCATGTCCCGTCCCGGCATCTGGCCGTAGCGCCGGTGGGCTTGGTGCCGTCGAGACTTTTGGCCGGCTGATGGACCTCCGACCCGTCCCGGCTGCGATAATGGCCGTGCCGGTCCAGTGTCCGGTCGTCCGGCTCGGAGAACGGCCGGGCGGAGGCGCTCCCGGACACGCCGAAGGGGACGACGAGCAGGACGACGATCAGGACGACGAGGCCGGCGAGCCCGAGCCCGCGCCCCCGCGCAGCGCCCGGCCAGCGCCACGGCGGCAGACTCACCAGCGGCACCAAACTGCGGGCCATTGGCCGGAGGACGCGATGGCTCGGGATCGGGATGGGCACCAGGATGCCTCTTCAAGGTTGTGTCTGATCCCATCAGACACAACCGGAGAAGGGCGTCACGGACTATCTACGGTTATCCATAGAACAGTTACAGGTTGCGAATCGGCCTCCCGGGCGCCGACCGTCGGGGCCGGGCGGGCCTGCCCGCAACCGGACGCGGAACGGCCTCGAAAGCTATCGCGGCTATTTCCGCTGTGAACGGCGGTCCCGAAGGCGGACGAAGACCGGAACGGCCGTCACCTCGACACGTTGACCGGCGCTATCCACACGCGGGCAAAGCCTTTCACGCAGTTCGTCAGAGTGAATCGGGTAAAGAATGGTCGGTGACCCACCAGAGTCCGGAGCGGCTCAGCCGCTGGACGAAGGCCCCGTGCGGGATCCTGGTGCGGGTCCGGCGCAGGGGACGACGGAGGCCGCTGCGCTGAGCGACAGTTTCAGGCGCTTCGCCGACGTCGTGCCGCTCATGATGTGGCGTTCGGACGAGGCCGGGCACGCGGTCCACCACAACGTGTGCTGGCTAGAATTCACCGGGCGCCCGCTTGAGGCGGAACTCGGTCTCGGCTGGCGCAGCGGCCTGCATCCCGAGGATTTCGACCGCCACGCCAAGGTCGTCGCGGAGGCCTTCGCGGCGCGGGCGCCGTTCACCGTCGAGTTCCGGCTGCGGCGGCACGACGGCGTCTATCGCTGGTTGCTCGACACCGCGCGGCCCGTCGTGGAGGACGGCCGGTTCCAGGGTTATCTCGGTTCCTGCTTCGACATCACCGACCGCAAGCACGCCGAGGAGCACATCGAGCACGCGCTCGCCGAGAAGGAGGCGCTGCTCGCCGAGGTCTACCACCGGGTCCGCAACAATCTGCAGGTGATGGTCAGCCTGATCGGTCTCTACGGCCGGGCGGCGCCCGACGCCTGCCGCGGCAGTTTCGAGGCCCTGGGCCAGCGGGTGCGGGCGATCGCGCTGGTGCAGCAGCACCTCCACGAGGCGCCACACATCGCGTCGATCGACCTGAAGGACTACCTGCACCGCCTCGCCTCGGGCCTCGGCCAGCTCCGGCGGGCGGGTCGGATCAGCGTCCAGGTCGGCGGCACCGGGAACGGCCTCGTGGAGCCCCGCATCGCCAATGCGCTGGGCATGATCGTGGCGGAGATCGTGGCGGAGTGTCTCGACGCCACGGCCGAGCACGTCGCCTGCTCGATCGCCATCGACATGGAGGCCCAAGCCGGTCGGCCGCCGCGCCTGTCGATCGTGTCCGGCGTGAGCGAGATGGCCGCCTCCGGCCGTCCCAACGTCCCGAACCTCGGCCCCCGTCTGATCGCCGCCTACGCGGCCCAGGCGGAGATCGCCGTCACCGGCGATGCCAGCCCGGGCGACCCCCTGTGGCTGACCCTGCCGCCATCGCACCCGACCGAACAGTGAGGGCGCCCGCGGCGCCGAGCCCCGTCGCCACGGCGGTTCGGCCGGCCTATACAGCAGCGTCCCGAAAGATGGCCGCCGGCTTTCGGATCCCGGCCTTGCCGCCACCAGACCGAGCGCAGTGTATCCCGGACCCGGCTGAGCATGCTTCCCCCGATCGAAACCATCATCGACAATTTCGAGATCGTCGAAGACGACGACATGCGGCTTGAGTACCTGATTGAACTCGGCCGTGCCCTGCCGTCGATGCCCGACGCGGAGCGGACCGAGGCGAACCGCGTTCATGGCTGCGAGAGCCAGGTCTGGATCGACACGGGCGTGGATCGGTCGGGTGGGGTGCCGCGCCTCGTCCTGCATGGCTTCAGCGACTCGTTCATCGTCCGCGGCTTCGTGGCGCTGATGGTGGCGCTCTACACCGGCAAGACCCCGAAGGAGGCTGCCGAGACCGACGGCCTGGAGCTGTTCCGGCAGCTGCGCTTCGGCTCCCATGTGACCTCGAAGCGCTCCAACGGGGTGCGGGCCATGGCCGAGCGGATCCACCATGACGCGGTCCGGCTCGCGGCGGAGGCCTGAGGATCGAGGCCGGCGCCGTCGCGCCGGGGACCGCGAGAGTGTCAGCTCGTCCCGCCGGCACGGCGCCCACTCCTCCCGAAGCGTGAAGCCGGTGGCCTGCGCGGGCATCGGCGCCGTGCCGTGCCCGCCCGTCGGCTCGATCCCATGCGCGGCATCGGGACCGGCCTGAACTGAGGTTCCCCTCAGCCCCGCCACAGGCGCAGGCGCCCGCGTTCCGGCCCGATGGCCTCCCGCTCCAGCCCGTAATGCTCGGCCAGCCGGCCCAGAGCGATCCGCGCCACGACCTTCGCCGACCGGGCCGGCCAGCGGCGCTCGGCCTCGATCCGCTCCAGACCCTTGAGGAACCCGCAGAGGTCGATCAGCAGCCCCGACAGGTCGCTCCCGACCGCGTCGAGGGCGCCGCGTACGCGCTGCCGGGCCGCGATCACGTGGTCGGCGGCGGAGGCCGGGTCCCGGGGACCGCCGCCATCGACCCGGGGGGCGCCGAAATCCGAGCCCATCCGCGGCAGCAGGGCGGCGGCGTTGATGTCCCGCCGCAGACGCTCCCCAGCCTCGAACGAGGCCGCGTCGATCAGCGGCGCGCCGTCCCGGTCACGCCGGCGCACCATCCAGGCGAGGGGATTCTCGGCGGCGTTGCGCAACGTCGGCCCCGCACCCGCATCCCCCGCCACGACCGTCAGTTCGCGGTGTTGCGCGGCGAAGGGCATGTCGCCGGACGAAGCCTGCCGCCGCAGGCGCGCCCGACCGGCCGCGCTGATCGTCAGCCGCGTCCCGGCGGCGTCCCACGCTGCAAGATCGGCCGCGGTGAGGGCGCGACCGGAGGCGGCCGCGAAGCGTCCGCCTCCCACCGAGATCCCGTCGCCGCCCCGCCGGGTCACCAGTGCATTCTCGACGAGGGGATCGGGCCGCGCGTACGCGCCCGCTTCGCCGAGCCGCGCCAAGAGGCGGACCGCCTCCGCCGGCAGGTCGCTCGACGCTGCACGGTCGTGCTTCGCCCCGGAAGCGCCGCTCCGCCCGCTCGCGGCAGTTTTGTTCATGTTTTGTTCCATATGTTCCGAGCCGAGTGCGCCGAACCCTCATCATGTCAGGAAATTTCAGATGATCAAGGTTTTTTTGCCTACAACCCACAGCTATCCTGCGGCGGCTTAGCGTGCCGCCCGGGTCGGCGGCCGATGGAGGATGTCGGCGATCTCGGTCTCGGACTTTCCGCGCACCTCGTAGCCCATCGCCTCGAAACGATCGATCAGCGTCGCGCTGGAGGCAGCGGACCGCGCCGCCCAGTCCGCGAGCACATTGTTCATCCGCGCGAGGTCCGGCTCGTTCTGCTTGTCCTGCGGATCGGGAATCGCGGCCATGTCGGCACCTCGGCGTCGATGCAGAGACCGTGATCGACGCCACGGCCAGCGGTTCAACGCGCGATCCGGAATCGGGCTCCCGCGCCCGGGACCGCGGGCGTCGCGCGAGGCGAAGGCCACGGCGGCGCGCGGCCCCCTCGGCCCCGACCGCTTGCATCGCGGCGCCCGGCGGGACACATGCCCTCACCCGGACGTGACGGGACCCGACGGGAGACACGATGACCGAGATTGGCCACGGATTGCTCGCTCACCCTGACGCTGCGCCGGTCGCGGACGCCCGGCCGCGACGCTTCAGCGTCCACGGGCACGAGATCGCCGATCCCTACGCGTGGCTGAAGGCCGAGAACTGGCAGACGGTCCTGAAGGATCCCGCCGCGCTGCCGGACGACATCGCCGCCTATCTCAAGGCCGAAAACGCCTACGCGGAGACGGCCCTGGCGGGGACCGCGGACCTGCGCCAGCGTCTGGTCGCCGAGATGCGCGGGCGGATCCAGGAGGACGAGAGCGGCGTCCCCGAGCCGGACGGACCCTTCGCCTACTACACGCGCCACCGCGAGGGCGGGCAGCACCCGCTGATCTGCCGGCGCCCGTCGACCGTGCCGGACGTGCCCGCGGCCGGCCCGGACCCGGACGAGACGATCCTCATCGACGGCGATCGGGAGGGCGAGGGCCTGCCGTTCTTCGAGATCGCGGCCGCGGTTCATTCGGACGACCACACGCGGCTCGCCTGGAGCGCTGACACCAAGGGATCGGAACTCTACACGGTCCGCGTGCGCGACATCGCCACCGGCCTCGACCGGGACGACCGGATCGAGGCGACCTCCGGCGAGGCGGTCTGGGCGGCGGACGGCGAGAGCTTCTGGTACGTGGCGGTCGATGCCAACCATCGGCCTGCCAAGGTCATGCGCCACCGCCTCGGTACCCCGCAGAGCGCGGACGAGACGATCTACACGGAAGGCGATGCCGGCTACTTCGTCCATATCGGCAAGACGCAGTCCGGCGCGTTCCTCGACATCACGGCGAGCGACCACGAGACGTCCGAGGTCCGGCTGCTCGACCGGCACGCGGAGTCGGCGAAATTGCGCCTCGTCGAGCCGCGCACCCCTCTGCTGATCTACGGAGTGGAGCACCGCGGCGACCGGCTGTTCATCCGCACCAACGCGGACGGGGCCGAGGACTTCAAGATCGTCACCGCCCCGGTCGACGACCCGGGGCGCGCCAACTGGACCGACCTCGTGCCCCACCGGCCCGGGGTGATGATCCGCCACCTGCACCTGCTCACCGGCCATCTCGTCCGGCTCGAGATCGAGAACGCGCGGCCGCGGATCGTCGTGCGCGACCTCGCCGACGGCGCCGAGCACACGGTCGCCTTCGAGGAGGAGGCCTATTCCCTCGGCCTGCGCGCCGGGCTCGCCTTCGACACGGATACGATCCGCTTCGTCTATTCGTCGATGACGACGCCGTCCGAGACCTGGGACTACGCGTGCGGCAGCCGCACCCGCGCCCTGCGCAAGCGGCAGGCGGTGCCGAGCGGGCACGATCCGGCCGCCTACGTGACCCGGCGGCTCTTCGCCACCGCGCCCGACGGCGAGCAGGTGCCGATCTCGCTGCTGCACCGGCGGGGGCTGCCCCTCGACGGCAGCGCGCCGCTGCTGCTCTACGGCTACGGCTCCTACGGGACGCTGATGCCGGCGGCGTTCCGCACCAACCTGCTCAGCCTTGTCGACCGGGGCTTCGTCTACGCCATCGCGCATATCCGCGGCGGCACCGAGAAAGGCTGGCGCTGGTATCTCGACGGTAAGCGCGAGAAGAAGCCCAATACCTTCACGGACTTCATCGCCTGTGCCCGCGCGCTGATCGCGGCCGGCTACACGACCGAGAGGCGGATCGTCGCCCATGGCGGATCGGCGGGCGGGATGTTGATGGGGGCGGTGGCGAACCTCGCGCCGGAACTGTTCGCCGGGATCGTGGCCGACGTGCCCTTCGTGGACGTGCTCAACACCATGCTCGACGCGGAGCTGCCGCTGACCCCGCCGGAATGGCCCGAATGGGGCAATCCGGCCGAGAGCGAGGCCGCTTTCCGGACGATCCTGTCGTACTCGCCCTACGACAACGTCTCCGCCAAACACTACCCGGCGATCCTGGCTCTCGGGGGCCTCACCGACCCGCGGGTGACCTATTGGGAACCGGCGAAATGGGTGGCGCGGCTGCGCGCCACCATGACGGGGGGCGGGCCGGTGCTGCTGCGGATCAACATGGAGGCCGGCCACGGCGGTGCCGCCGGCCGGTTCGACCGGCTGGAGGAGGTCGGGCTGATCTACGCCTTCGCGCTGATGGCGGTGGGGAAGTCCTAGGGCTCAGACGCAGTCACCGCGGTCACGCGCATGAGCCCTAAGTCTTTGTTGAAGCATCAATTTTCAAAACTTCGCTGACGCGTTCGTTTGGATCGCTGCATCAGGGCCGCCCGATCACGGGCGGACCTCGGCGGGCGCGGGCGGCTGGGCCGCCCCTTCCTGCGCCCGCGCCCGGCGGGCCGCCTCCTCCGCCGCGGCCTTGTCGGCGCTGGCTTTGTCGGCGGCGGCCTTCAGTGCCGCAGCGCGGACCCTGTCCATCTCGATCCGGGCACGGCGGCGCTGCCGCTCGACCTGATCCGCCTCGGTGAGCTCGATCGTCTCCAGCTCGCGCTGGAGCACGAAGGTGGCCAGACCGTTCGACAGGGTGGCGACGTCGAGGACCCGTTCGGGCGCGGCGAGCGGTCCGTTCAGGCCGAACTGCACCGCCGGCGGCCCGGCATTCCAGCCCCGGGGGACCGGGCCGCCGGCCAGCGTCCCGCGGGCGTCGAGGCGCCCGGCCCGCAGGTCGTAGCCGATCATGCCGGTCCAGCGCGCCGGCCCGAGATCGAGGTCGACCGGCCCGGCCCGCACCACGCCACCCACGAGGGTGACGGCGGCCCGGGCGGTCCCCCGCGCCTGGGCGCCGCCTCGGGCGAGCTCCTCGGTGACCAAGGCTTGGAGGCGGCCGTCCCGCAACGGGTCGTCTATCTCCGCCGCCCGGGCGAGGGCTCGGCCCAGGGCAGCCGGATCGGCCTCGGGCAGGCTCAGATCCGTCAGCGCGAGCGCGCCGCTGCCCGAGAGGCTTTCGGCGAGGCCCGGCAGGGTCTCGGCCGTTGCCGCGAAGCGCAGGTCGGCACTCAGGCGGCCACCGAGCGGGCCGCCGGCCAGCATCGGAAGCGCCGCGCCGTCGAGGCTGCCCGCGCCGGAGACCGAGGCGCCGCCTCCGAGCCGGGCGATCGTGACCGATCCCGCGAGCCGCCCGCCAGCGAGCTTGGCGGTCAGGTCGCGCAGGGTCAGGGTGGCGTCGGCAAGCCCGAGGGCGGCGGTCGCATCCGTGGCGACGAGACCGCGACCGAGATCCAGGCTGGCGACCCGCGCGTCGAGGGAGAGGGCCGGATGGGCGCTCGCCGGCCCGAAGCTGCCGTTCACCCCCGGCGGAATCACCAGGGCGGCGGCCAGCTGCGGGACCGACAGACGGTCGAGGGCGAGGCGGCCGTGCAGGGCGCCCCCCGCCGCCCGCAGCACCGTCCCGTTCACCCCCGCTCCCGCGATCGTGCCAGCAAGAGCGGCAGCGGCCTCGCCCTGCTGCCGGGTGAGCGTGACGGTCAGGTCGGCCGGCCACGCGCCGGGAGCCAGGACCGCGGCGCCGGCCAGCGTCAGGAAGGGCGCCAGATCGCCTGTGTCGGCGCAGATCTCGCCACCGGTGGGGACGAGGTCGGGTCCGACCAGGATCGGGCGGCCCGTGGCCAGCCGCAGGCCCGCGACCGTGCCGTTGACCGTCAGAGAGAGGGCCTGCGCATCCGGCCGTTCGGCGGTCAGGTTCAAGGTGCCGGGCTGCTGGAGGCCGGCGATGTCGGCGCGGCCGAACCAGGCCCCTGCTCGGGGCGCAGTGAGCGTGGCTGTACCGCCTTCGATTTGCGTCCCGCGGCTGGCCAGGGTCAGGTCGAGGGTGCCGCCGCCGGCGCTGCCCCGGGCCTGGGTTCGCAGGGCCGCGGCCACGCCGCCCTCCCGGTCCAGGGTGACGGCGAGGTCGAGGGGTGCGTCCCGCAGGAAGGTGGGCAGCAGGCGGATCTCCCCGACCCAGACCCGCTCCAGAAGGCCCAGCAACGGCGCCGCCGACGGCGCCTTCAATCGGCCGGAGACGCGGCCGGTCCCGTCCGCGCCGATCTGGCCGGACAACCGGGCGCTTGCGCCGGCGAGGTCGGTGACGTCGAGGCTGTCGACCGTGAGACCGGCGCCGTCCGATTGGATCCGCGCCGCGATCGTGCCGGTGCCGGTGCCCGTCGCGCCGAAGCGGACATCCCTGGCCTCCAGGGTCAGGGCAAGGTCGGTGTCCCGCAGCCCGCCGAGCGCCGTCCCCACGGGCGGCAACCCGGCGATATCGAGACCGCTCGCGCGGATCTGTGCGTCGAACCGTCCGCGCTCCTGGCCCTCGGCCGCCATGTAGCGGGCGTTGCCGGTGATCCGCGCCGTCCCGAGGGCGAGGCGCAAGTTGCGCAGGGACAGGCCGGTCGTGGCGGCCGACAGGTCGGCGGCGGCCTCGACCCGGCGCCCGTCGAGGAGCGCGACGAGGGGCCCCTCGGCGCCGAGGCGGCGCAGGTAGCGGCCGAGCGCCTCCGAATCCGGAGCTGCGAGGGCCACCGGGCCGGTGAAGCGCAGGGGTGCCGTCTCGACCTGCCCGCTCGCGCTCAAGGTCGAGTCGGCCGGACCCACCACAGAGAATCGGCGCAGGAGCAGGCCGCCGACGCGCTCCAGGGTGCCGGTGAGGGCGAGGTTCGACCAGTCCTCGCCGCCGATCACGGTGCTGCCCACTGCGAGGTCGAGGTCGAGCATGGCGGGTAGGCCACCGGCCGAGCGCGGCAGGCCGCGGCCGATCAGGTTCTGGCCCTCAGGCGAGGCGAGGAAGGCGTCGAGATCGAGGCGGCGCGCCTCTAGGGTCAGGCCAGCGCGCCACTGGCGTAGGTCGAGCCGGCCGGTGCCGCCGAGCCGTAGCGCTCGGCCGCCGGGATCGATGGCCACGTCCACGCCCTCGAACCGGACCTGCGTGCCCCGGGCTTTGAAGGTTCCGGCGAGGGAGAACGGCAGGTAGGCGCCGGCCGCCTGGGTCGGCGGCCCAACGACGAGTCGCGCCGAGCCCTCGGCCTCCACCTGCGACCCGCCGGACTCGGCCGGCACGAGGCCGAAGCGGGCATCCGCCTCGAAGCGCGGATGCGCGTCGCCACCCCCGGAGATCTTGGCCGCGAGCCGCCCATCGGGACCCGGCGTACCGCTGACCGCCCGGAATGGAACGCCGCCGGTCGTACCCTCGAGCCGCCAGGGTCCGACCAGGGTCGGGGCCTGCAGGTGCAGGTCCTGGACGTAGAGCTGGTCGGTGCGCCCGGTGGCCGGCACCTGGGTGGTGACCAGGAACTGCTGGATCTGGAGGTTCTCGATCGCGAGGTCGCGGTCGCGCAGGGCGCCGCCGAAATCCGGCGGCAGCTTCAGGGCATCCGGGCCGGCGACGGGCAGCTTGATCTCGGCCCGGCCGATTCGGGTCTCGGTGAAGCGGACCTCGCCCTTCAGCAGGGGCGCGAGGGCGATCTCGGCCTTGACGAACCGGGCATCGAGACTCGGGCGGTCCGGATCGCGACCGAGATGCAGGCGGTCCACGCGCAGCCGCGGTGACGGCAGAAGGCGCACCTCGATCCTTCCGTCGGTCCGGACCGGGACGCCGAGGGACCGGGCAAGCGCCCGGTCGACGAGGGCGCGCTGGGCCTGCCAGTCGACGAAGGGTGGGACGGCGAGCGCCGCCACGAGAACCAGGATGACGGCGCCCGCCAGCGCGGTCAGAAGATCACGCAATGGTCCCGTTCCGCACCATCTCTCCGCGAGGACGCGACATCGCCGTGCCCCGCGTGCCCCCGCGATTCAGTTGCCAGGGCCATAGCACGATAAGGGGCCGAGGGCGCCAGCGTTGCGCCTCCGGGCGAGACGCCGCGATTTGCGGGCTGTTCAGGTCAATCGCACGGCGCGCCAGCGGTCCCGGACGGGATCGCGGTTGCACCGGCCTCCTCGCCCGGATGCATCCACGAAGGCGGCGTGCGAGCCCGGATCGAAGGTCGGAAGCCGATACGCTCGAGCCTGCGAAGAGCCGCTTCGTGCGGCTCTGAGACTGCCTGTTCTGGAGCGAGAGTTGGAAGCATCTGACGAACCCATACGGTCGATTTGACAGCGACACGCGTTGTTATGGTGAAAAGGCCAGCCGATCGCCTTATTAGATCGTGTCCACCATATTTGCCCATCACTCGAATTGAAATCTTTCATTTCATTGATTTCGGCGATTTTTATCGCCGATTAAAAATATCTCGGAATGAAATATAACCTGTCACCGGACCCGCATAGTTCTGCACTCATAAAAACGGACACTTAGAGGCTCTGGTGAGACGATGCTGCGTCTACTGAGAGTTGTCCAATGTTCCGCAAGCCCGCCTACAGTGAGACCCAGGCTACGCTCGATGCCCTCACACGATCGCTGGCGATCATCGAGTTCGGCATGGATGGTACCATCCTGCGCGCCAACCCGAACTTCCTGTCGGTCGTGGACTACGACCTCGCCTCATTGCAAGGAAAGCATCACCGCGTCTTCGTCGGCAACGAGGTTGCCGATAGCTCGAACTATGCCGAGTTCTGGGCAAAGCTTCGGGCCGGTGAGTTCGTATCCGGTGAGTTTCTCCGGAGAGCGAGGTCGGGCGCGAAGGTTTGGCTCGAGGCGACCTACAACCCGATCTTCGGTCCCGACGGCAGGCCGTTCAAGGTCGTCAAATTCGCCAGCGAAATCACGGCCAAGAAGAATGAAACCAGCCGGCTTCTTCGGATGATCGATGAGATGCCGGTCGCCGTCATGACTGCCGATCCGAAGAACGACTTCAAGATCAACTACCTCAACAACACGTCGCGCAAGACCCTCGAGGCGATCGAGAGATACCTACCGATCAAGGCGTCGGAGATGATGGGTCGATCGTTCGACGTCTTCCACAAGAACCCGCACCACCAGCGCAACATGCTGGCCGATGCGAGCCGGCTGCCGCACCGGACCAAGATCAAGGTCGGTCCCGAGACGCTGGACCTGCAGGTCTCGGCGATCACCGACGCGGACGGCGCCTACGTCGGTCCGATGCTGACCTGGTCGGTCATCACGGCGCAACTCGCCATGGCCGAGGAGGTCGCCGGCGTGGTCGAGGCGCTCGGGACCGCCATCGGCGAGATGAAAGACTCGGCGCAAGGCTTGAACCGCTCGGCCGACGCCGCGAGCGAGCGCGCCAATTCCGTCGCGGCCGGTTCAGAGGAGATGACGAGTTCGATCCATGAGATCTCGGGACAGGTCGGGCGGGTCTCCGAGCGCACTCAGCAGATCGCCAACCAGGCGACGGCGACGGACGCGACCGTGCGTAATCTCGCCACCAACGCGGGCGAGGTCGACGCGGTGGTGGGCATGATCAAGTCCATCGCCGACAAGACCAACCTGCTCGCCCTCAACGCCACGATCGAGGCGGCGCGCGCCGGGGCGGCCGGGCGCGGCTTCGCGGTCGTGGCCACGGAGGTCAAGGAGCTCGCCGGCCAGACGGCGAAGGCGACCGGCGAGATCACCCACAAGGTGCATGACATCCAGAAGGCGACCGGCGAAGCCGTCACAGCAATCCGCCTGATCACGGACGAAGTCGCCGAACTCTCGAAGCTGACGCTGGCCATGGCGAGCGCAGTCGAGGAGCAGGCCGCCTCGACCCAGGAGATGTCATCCAACATCGCCGGTGTCTCGACGGCGGCCGGCGAGACCGGGCAACTCGCCGAGATGGTCCGGCAGATCTCCGACACGCTCGAAGCGCATTCCGCTGGGCTCGGTGCCAGCATGGACAGGTACCTCAAGGCCGGCTGATGGCGTGTGTCAGACGAGCCCGTCGGACGACACGCCAACGGGCTCCCGGACGCTCTGAGGGACGTTGCCCGGTTGGTGCCGCGTCGAAGCGTCAGCAAGGGCTGCCGCACGGTACGCAAGCGGTGCGTACGGCCAAGTTCATGAGTCGAAGAGCGAGGTATTAATCCTGGCCGTTGCCGTTATGGGAGCGGCCCGGGCCTTTTCGTGACAGGGCGGCTCGATGCTTCACTCTGAGGAACGGGCTTCAGCCCCGTGACATCCAGGTCAGCGATCCCGCCCATCGCAACGGTCGACGGCGAGAAAATGATCACCCGCCGTGCGGCGCAAGCCGTCGAGGGGCTATTGGAGAGGTCGACGTCTCGGGCGGTGCGGCGATCGTGTGTCGGCCTTGATCACCACCCAGAACTGGGGTGCTTCCGCAGGCGCACGGGCCAGCCCGTGAGCGCGATCTTGAAGAAGACGCAGGGCGAACGCCTCAGCCTGATTGGCACGCGCAACCGTTCCATGGCGGCTGACGACGCCAGAAATCTCCTGTTGGAGCGTCTGGGCCTCATCGAGCGCATCGGAGATGTCCGCTCGCATCGCCTGGGTGGGCATTCCGTCATCGAGTGGGGCATCACCGATGCCGGTCTGGCTGCTCTTCTGGAAATCAAATCCGCTCCAGGCCCGAGTTGAAGCGTGAAGCGATGCGTCTTGGACGAGCGTCCCGCACGGGTCCACCATCAGCTCCGGCGATGAAGAGGAGGCCGGCCCTCGGACCCTCGCAGGCATGGGATCGACGTTCGGCCACCGGCGCATCGATCCGACGTCAGAGTTCCACCCCAAGCCAGAGTCGCTCGATGGGCCAGGAACGGCCGCGTTCGGGAAATACCGATCGCTGAGGGCGTGACCGAGAGGGGTCGGAGGCAGCCGCTCGAACAGCCGCACTGCAGGGTCCGGGTCCCGGCCCAGTTCGCGCCGCCGAGCGGTCGTCGACAGGCGAGGCGTATCGTCCCGCAACACACGCTCCGGTCGCATCCTGCCCGAACCACCTCGACGCCGTTCGCGATTTGGTCCAGGGAAGCGGGATGCAGAACCGCCCGCACGCGCAGCCCGCCGGGGACGGCGCTCCCGCCTCATCCATCGCCGCCCGCGCCATGGGTGCGCTCCGCCGCGACGCCGCCGCCTACCTCGAGGGGCTCAACCCCGAGCAGCGCCGCGCCGTCGAGACCACGGAGGGACCGGTGCTCGTGCTGGCAGGCGCCGGCACCGGCAAGACCCGGGTGCTCACCACCCGCATCGCCCACCTGATCGCCACGAACCGCGCGCGCCCCTTCGACATCCTGGCGGTTACCTTCACCAACAAGGCCGCTCGGGAGATGAAGCTCCGGATCGGCGCGCTGATCGGTCCCGCCGGCGAGGGCATGCCCTGGCTCGGTACGTTCCACGCCATCGGCACCAAGATCCTGCGCCGCCACGCCGAACTTGTCGGCCTGAAATCCGACTTCACCATCCTCGGCACCGACGACCAGCTCCGGCTGATGAAGCAGGTCATCGCCGATCAGAACGTCGACGAGAAGCGCTGGCCGGCCCGCGCCCTGTCCCACGCCATCGATGGCTGGAAGAACCGCGGCCTCGCGCCCGAGCAGGTGCCGCCCGGCGAGGCCGCCTCGTTCGCGTTCGGCAAGGGCGGCACGCTCTACAGCGCCTACCAGGCCCGACTGGCGACGCTGAACGCCGTCGATTTCGGCGACCTTTTGCTCCTGTGCCTCAAGCTCTGGCGGGACAATCCCGATGTGCTCGCCAACTACCAAGACCGGTTCCGGTACATCCTGGTCGACGAGTATCAGGACACCAACGTCGCCCAGTACCTGTGGCTGCGCCTCCTCGCCCAGAACCGCAAGAACATCGCCTGCGTGGGCGACGACGACCAATCGATCTATGGCTGGCGCGGTGCTGAGGTCGACAACATCCTGCGCTTCGAGCACGACTTCCCCGGCGCCGTGGTGGTGCGGCTGGAGCGCAACTACCGCTCCACGGGACACATCCTGGCCGCCGCCTCGGGGCTGATCGCCAGGAACGAGAGCCGCCTCGGCAAGACCCTGCGCACCGACGACGAGCCGGGCGAGCGCGTCACCGTGACGGGCGCCTGGGATTCCGAGGAGGAGGCTCGGATGCTCGCCGAGTCGATCGAATCCCTCCAGGCGAAGCAGCATCCCCTCTCGGAGATCGCCGTGCTGGTGCGGATCTCCGCGCAGATGCGCGAGATCGAGGACCGGTTCGTCCAGCTCGGGCTCCCCTATCGGGTGATCGGCGGCCCGCGCTTCTACGAGCGCGCCGAGATCCGCGACGCGCTGGCTTATCTCCGGGCCACCGTGAACGTCAGCGACGACCTCGCCTTCGAGCGGATCGTCAACACGCCCAAGCGCGGCCTCGGCGACGCGACCCTCCAGCAGCTCCACACCTATGGCCGGGCCAACCGGCTGCCCCTGCGGATCGCCGCCGAGCGCCTGTGCGAGACCGACGAGCTGAAGCCCCGGGTCCGCTCCACCCTGCGGGCGCTCACCCAGAGTTTCTCGCGGTGGGCTCGGCTGGTCGAATCGCAGCCGCACAGCGAGGTCGCCCAGATCGTCCTGGAGGAATCCGGGTATACCGAGATGTGGCAGAAGGACCGCTCGGCGGATGCCGCCGGGCGTCTCGAGAACCTGAAGGAATTCGTCCGGTCCATGGAGGAATTCCCCGACATGGCGGCCTTCCTGGAGCACGTCTCCCTGGTGATGGAGGCCTCCGAGACCGAGGGCGCCGACCGGGTCTCGCTGATGACGCTCCACGCCGCCAAGGGACTCGAATTCGACACCGTGTTCCTGCCCGGTTGGGAGGACGGCCTGTTCCCCAGCCAGCGCGCACTGGACGAGAGCGGGCGGGCGGGTCTCGAGGAGGAGCGGCGCCTCGCCCATGTCGGCCTGACCCGGGCGCGGAAGCGGGCGAAGCTCTCCTTCGCGGTCAACCGGCGGATCCATGGCCTGTGGTCATCGACCATCCCGTCCCGGTTCATCGACGAGTTGCCGGAATCGGCCGTCGACGTGGTCGAGGCGCCCGCCCACTTCTCGGCCGGGGCCTCGCGGTTCGACCGCAACCCGGCCCCGTTCGGGTCGAGCTACGGCACGCCGGGCTGGCAGCGGGCGCAGGCCAACACCGCCCAGACCGGCTCCCGGGGCGGCGACCGGGCCGGTCGCAGCTTCGGGTCGGCGCCCGGCGGGCGAGCCGGCGGACCGCGTCAGATCGAAGGCGAGCTGATCGCCAAGTCGACCGGCGCGCCCTCGGCGTTCCAGGCTGGACAGCGGGTCTTCCACACCAAGTTCGGCCCCGGAACAGTCGCGGGCGTCGACGGCAACAAGCTGACGGTTGACTTCGATAAAGCCGGCCAGAAGATGGTGCTCGACAGCTTCATCCAGGCGGGATGAGGCACGTCCCGTCGATCAAGCCCGGACTTTCCAGGGCAGCAGGATCGGCCGGCTTCGCCCGGGCGGGCGGGGAGGATCGAGGTCGTGCCGGATGCCGCGTCATCGCGTCTCCTCCATCCTGGATCTGATGCATCGGTGCCAGCCGGGCGGCTTTTTCCCGGCGACCACCCTGAACGTCACCCCTTAGTCACACCCGACGCGCAATCGTCGGGGGCGAATCGCGGTGGTGCGGCAGTTGCATCGCGTATTCGGCCGTGCGCGGCACGTCGTGACGCTCTCCACAGGCGGACGCACGCGGCGCGGAACCTTCGGCACGGGGCCGGTATTAGGTCCGCAAACAAGTAGATCCGGGAGCAAGCAGGTAAACGGCAGTTCAGCGACAGATCCAGGTTGGCAAGTCCCGTTGGAGTGTACATCCATGAAGAGACGCCGCGCACGACTTGAACTGGTTGAAGACCGCACGTCCCGCATTCACCGCACGCGCTTCGACGAAGAACGCAACCTCGCCCCGATCCAACCGCTCACCGAACGCCAAGCCGAGTATCTCGACGCCCTCGCCCGCTCCCCGCAGGTCATCGTCCTCGGGCCGGCCGGCACCGGCAAGACCTTCATCGCCGGTACCCGCGCGGCCGACCAGCTCCGTCAGCGCCGGATCGCCAAGGTGGTGATCACTCGCCCGAACGTCCCGTCCGGCCGGTCCCTCGGCTACTTCCCCGGCACCCTCGAAGAGAAGATCGCCCCCTGGGTCGCCCCGCTGACCGAGGCCATGAAGGAGCGCATGGGCGCCGCCGCCTTCGAGATCGCCCTCAAGACCGGCGACATCGAGATCGTCCCCTTCGAAGTGATGCGTGGTCGGACCTTCAAGAATTGCCTCGTGATCCTCGACGAGGCCCAGAACACCACGATCAACGAGATCAAGATGTTCCTGACCCGCATCGGCGACGATTGCCAGGTCATCATCAACGGCGACGTCTCGCAGACCGACCTGCGCGAGACCTCGGGCCTGCGCACGGTGATGCACATGGTCAAGAGCCGGATGATGCCGATCCCCGTGGTGGAGTTCACCCGCAACGATATCGTGCGCTCGGGCATCTGCGCTGAATGGGTGAAGGCGTTCGAGGAAACAAATCTCTAATCCAAAAGTTGATGGCGGCGGGTCCTCGACGACCCGCCGTGCCGTCCCCCGGCACGAGACGACTCTCCGCTCCTCCCGTCCGGGAGGATGAACCGGGTACCATACCCGGCCATCAGAGAACTGGAGTCTCCTCGTGAGGAAACTGACCTTCGCCTTCGCCGTTCTGGCCTCCCTCGGCGGTGCCGCCCTCGTCCAGCCGGCTTCGGCCGCCCCCGCCATGCCCGGTGCCGTCACGACCACCGACGCCGTGACGCACGTTCGGATGACTCCGAGGGAACACCGGATGATGCACCGCCGCATGCATCACCGGATGATGCATCATCGCATGCACCGCCGGATGATGCACCGCCGCATGCATCACCGTATGTGACGTTCTACGGCGGGGCGGGGTCAGACCGGCCCCGTTCCGCCCGTTCTGACGTTGCTCCCCGGCTCGAAGATTCCTATCTCCTCGGCTCGCATCGCGCAGTCAGGCGGCCGTCGCGGCAGCCGGCCGATCCGGGAGACCAGGATGCCCCCCTCCAATCGACTGTTCGACGATCTTGCCCGCCTGATGACGGACGCCGCCGGCGCCGCGCAGGGTGTGCGCCGCGAGGCTGAGACCGTGGTCAAGGCGCAGCTCGAACGCGTGATCCGCGATCTCGACGTCGCCTCCCGCGAGGAGCTCGATGTCCTGCGCGATCTGGTCACCCATCTTCAGGCCCAGAACGACGCTCTGACGGCCCGCGTGACGGCCTTGGAGGCGAAATCCGGTGCCGCGGCAGCCGGGGCGGCGGGCCTGAGTGAGGCCGTCTGAGTCCCCGCGGCAACGCCGGGGGCTTTTACACAGGAAGCGGCGTCGACGATCCCGTTTCCTGTTCACTGAATGTGACCTGCACTTTGTGTCGCGAGTCACGGGCGGTCTATAGTCAGGCATAGGGTGATTCGGGGCCTGCAGGGCGATGTCAGCAGCGCTTTGACAGTCGATCGCTTCACCTCCGGCGCAAATCTGCCGGCCGTTCCAGTTCTCGGAGTGTTCTCGCGCTCCGGATTCGCGTCACCGTCACGTCGGGCCGGATCTCATCCGGGCCGTCCTTTTGGATCGTCATGCCGCTTCTCAACGTCGACTTTCACGACCCGGACCGGAACGAGCATCCGCTCGACGTCGTCGAGCGTTTGGCGTCCCTGCGCGACTGGATCTTCGACCGGGCAGAGACCGACGAGATGTCGGTCACGAGCCCCGGCCGTTGGACCGACTATAACGTGGCCTTCACGTGGATCGAGGACGTCGAGGCCCTCCATGTGGCCTGCGCCTTCGACCTGAAGGTTCCGGAGCGGCAACGCACCGAAGTGATGCGCCTGATCGCGCTGATCAACGAGCAGCTCTGGGTCGGCCATTTCGACCTCTGGACGACCGATAGCGTAGTGATGTTCCGCCACGCGCTCCTGCTGACGGGCGGCGCGGTTCCGACCCATCCGCAATGCGCCACCATGATGAAGACCGCGGTGACCGCCTGCGAGCGTTACTTCCAGGCGTTCCAGTTCGTACTCTGGGCCGGCAAGAGCGCCCGAGAGGCGCTGGACGCCGTGCTGTTCGAGACCGAAGGCGAGGCGTGACCGGCCCCATGCGGATGCCCGCCTCCCTGGTCCTCGCCGGGGCCGGCAAGATGGGCGGCGCGATGCTGGTGGGCTGGCTGGATGCGGGCCTCGACCCGCACCACACGACGATCATCGACCCCGTGCCGATGCGCGAGATCGCGGAACTCTGCGCTGCGCGGGGTATCGCCCTGAACCCGCCGGTCGCTGCGCCCGGCGCCGTGCTGGTCCTCGGGATCAAGCCGCAGGGCCTGGACTCCGCCGCACCCAGTCTCGATCGGCTGATCGGACGTGAAACGCTCCTCGTCTCGATCCTGGCGGGCAAGTCCGTAGCCGACCTGCGCGCCCGGCTGCCGCGGGCGCGCGCCGTGGTTCGGGCGATGCCGAATCTGCCGGCGAGCATCGGCCGGGGCGCCACCGGGGCCTGCGCGAATTCCGAGGTCTCGGCCGATCAGCGCGCGGCCGCCGAAGCGCTGTTCGCGGCGAACGGCACGGTCGAGTGGCTTGCGGACGAGTCGCAGATCGACGCGGTGACGGCGGTCTCTGGGTCCGGTCCAGCCTACGTCTTCCTGCTCGCCGAAACCCTGGCCGAGGCGGGCATCGCGGCCGGTCTGGAGCCCGCCATAGCCCACCGCCTCGCCCGGGCGACGGTGGCGGGGGCCGGCGCGCTCCTCGATGCGAGCCCGACCGAGGCGGCGGAGCTGCGCCGCAACGTCACGTCACCCGGCGGCACCACGGCGGCGGCGCTGGACGTGCTGATGCGCCCGGACGGGCTCGGGGCTCTGATGCGCGACGCGGTGGCGGCAGCGCGTCGCCGGGCGGGTGAGCTGTCCGGCTGACGCGGCGGCGACCTCCGTGCGGCATGGCCGCGCGACGGCCCTGCCCTTCGCCGAACGGCCGCCTACATGAGGCGACACGACCGACAGATCCGGGCGATCGATCCATGACCGAAAGCAAAGTCTCCGCAAAGCGCCCCCGCAAGGCCGCGACCCCGTCCAAGGGAACCGGCACCCACGAGCGTGTCGGGCAGGAGAGCGTTGCACAGGCTGCCTCCGCTCAGGACAGCGCAGCGCCGGCCGCCGGCGCGTCGAAGCTATCTCCCCGTGAGGCCGCCGTCGAAGCCCTGATGCGGCTCGCCGCCGAGCAGCCCTGGAACGACATCGAGGTCAGCGATATTGCCCGCGAGGCAGGCCTGACGCTTGCCGAGTTGCGCGACCTCTTCCCGTCGAAGGGCGCCGTCCTCGGCGGCCTGACACGCATCATCGACCGCAAGGTCCTGGAAGGTGATCTGGCGGGCCTCGAGGAGGAGCCGACCCGCGAGCGCCTGTTCGACGTGCTGATGCGCCGCCTCGACGCGATGGAGCCCTACAAGCCGGCCCTGCGCCGCATCGCCTATGCCCTGCGCGGCGAGCCGCTCTCGATGCTGGCGCTGAACGGCGTCATGCTGAACTCCCACCGTTACATGCTGGCCGCGGCCGGGATCGATACCGAGGGTCCGCTCGGCCAGCTCAAGCTCCAGGGCGTGGTCATTGCCTTCGCCCGCGTGACTCAGGTCTGGCTCGACGACGACGATCCGGCGCTGGCCCGGACGATGTCGCGGCTCGACAAGGAGATCCGCAACGGCGAGCGCATCATGGAGCGGGCCGAGGATGTCCGCCGGTTGACGGCGCCGCTGCGTGCGCTCGGGCGCTCCTTCCTGGATCGTCGCCCACGCACGCGCCGGGGCGACGACGGCGACGAGACCGATCCCGCGGCCGCGATCTGAGCCGGTTTCACGGACGGGGTTCTCCGACCAGCCGGGGCCGTGGCGAGGCGAGCTTGCACGTCCCCATGTCACGCGGCCTGAATATCGCTGAGGAAGCTGTCGACCTCTCGCTTGACCGTCTGAGATTGCGTGGCCAGCTCGGAGGCCACGCTCTGGACCTGCCCGGCGGCATTGCCGGTCTCTCGGGCCGCGGCCAGCACCCGCGAGACGTTGGCCGAGACGTCTTCCGTGCCCCGTGCCGCCTCGCCGGCGTTGCGCGAGATCTCGGCCGTGGCCGCCGTCTGCTGCACCACGGTCGCGGCGATGGCGCCGCTGATCTCGTTGACGGTGGCGATCGTCCGGGCAATCTGCTGCATCGCCTCCGCGGCCTGCCCGGAGGCCATCTGGATCGCGGCGATCTGCCCGCCGATCTCCTCGGTGGCCCGCGCCGTCTGACCCGCCAATTCCTTCACCTCTGACGCGACAACGGCAAAGCCGCGCCCCGACTCACCGGCACGCGCAGCCTCGATGGTGGCGTTGAGCGCCAGCAGGTTGGTCTGGCTCGCGATCCCCGAGATCATGCTCACGGCCGCGCCGATCTGCTCGGCGGCGGTACGCAGACTCACCATGGCGGCGTTGGTCGCCTCCGCCTCGTGGGCCGCAAGTCCGGCCACCTCGTTGGAGCGCAGCACCTGCCGCTCGATCTCCTGGAGGGAGGAGACCATCTCCTCGGCGGCCGCCGCCACGGTCTGAACGTTGGCCGAGGTCTGTTCGGCGGCCGAACTCGATGTCACCGCCTGGCTATTGGTATCATCAGCCACCCGGGTCATGGCCCGCGCGGTGGCATCGAGTTCGCTCGTGGCCGCCGTTACGATGTCGAGCGAGCCCGCGATCTTACGATGGAAGGCATGGACCAGTTCGTCCACCCGTTCGACCCGGTGCTGGCGGGCCTCCTGCTCGGCGGCCTGCGCCGCCTCCAGTTCGGCCCGGGCCACGGCGTTGTGGCGGAAGATGTCGATCGCCCGGGCCATGGCCCCCATCTCGTCGGTGGCGCTGCGGTAGGGCACCGTGACCTTCATGTCGCCGTCGGCCAATCGGGTCATCGCCCCGGTCATAACGGCGATCGGCCGGCCGACGCTGCGCGCGAGCAGGAAGGCCAGGATGCCGCCGAGGACCAGCGCCAGGACGATCAGGACGATCTCCACCCGCCTGACAGTCTTGACGGCCTCGCTGGCCTCCGCGTCCATCCGGTTGATGCCAGCCAGGATCCTGCCGCGCAGATCCGTGCCGACCTCGTCGATGGCCTCGACATGCGGCTTGATCCCGGTTTCGAATGCTGCGCGGGCAGCCTTCGCCGCCTGATCGAAGCTTTGAAAGCTGCCGAAGGCGGCGTCGAGCGCAGCCCGCAGAGCCGCGGCCTGCGGGCTGAACGGAGCGCCCCCCGGGGTCGCCTTGAACGCCTCGACGGCGGCGCGTGCTTCGTCCATGGAGCGGATGTAGGCCTCGAAGTCACGCGGATCGGATTTGATGGCGTAGCGCGCGGCTGCCAGACGCGCTTCGAGAACGACGGTCTCGACGCCTGCAGCCCGACTGAACATCCTCTCTTCGTTGCGTGCACGGACGTCCGCAACCAGCGTCTTCGTGAGGTGGGCGAGGCTGTTGCCGGCCTCGAACATGCGCGTCCTGGCCTCGACGAGCGCCGCACCCGTGGCCGTGAGGTGCTCGAGTTCGGGCTTCAGGGCTCGGGCATCGTCGCCAATCCTGGCGAAGAGCATGCGCCCGAGATCCGTTATGGCGCTGGCCGTGCCCTTCTCAGAACTCTCTTCGATCGTGCGGCGCGCCTGTTCCATGGCGGGAATCCGCTCGGGCTGCGGCATGAGCCGATACGTCTCGGCGAAGCCCCTGAGTCGCGCGGCGAGACCATCGACCGCGAGGATCGTCTGCGCAGTCCTGTAGAGGCGGCTGCGGACCTCGTAGCTGTCATCCAGTCGATCCTGTTGATAAATCGCGTACGCACCGATGATTGCCGCCGTCATTACAAGCAGAACGAATCCAGCGTATAATCGCGATCGTATCCCAATGTACATTTTAGATGCTCCCAAAGAGCACGCTGCCAAATTACCAACTTCAACAAAGTCAAGATATTGTGACATTACTGTGTCGTTCCAGATAAAACAATTTCAGGTCTTGTTTTAGAGCAAATCAAAAGAAGGCATATTTTTATGAACGCTCCAATGATCGTCGCGTCACAGGTGCTGAAAGATTGGTGTTGTCGCTCGAACACATCCGGCCGGCGACCAAGACACGATGATCGGGCAAACGCTTGGCCCGAAGCGTTTCAATCTCAACGTGCCAATGCGTTAGGCCAGCGAAGCGGGAGCCATGACTAATCAAGTCCTTGGGCGAAGACGTATCCTCGCGGAACTGAAACTCCGCTCATCCAATCGTGCTTTCGGGATAGCTTGCGAAACTTCGCGTGACGCGGTCCTGTCCGACCCTCGTGATGCGCGAACGGCTAGGCGCGGCTGGGCATCGAGCCGAGCTCCTGCCGATTCCCTCGATAGCTCGCGTGCGCACCGCACGGCTGGCTGTCCGTCCTGATGGCAGGCGGAGCGGCGGCTTCAGGACCGAGAGGGAGCGCCTCAGGCGGCGCGGTTCGCGAGCGCCTCGCGCATCATCGTGGCGACCATCCCGTTCTGGAGCTGGTCGCGCGGAACGAGCAGCGCGTCGGGGATCCGCGCAGAAGCTTCCGGCCCCACAGCCTCGACCGGATCGCTGGCGAGGATGATGCGCAGCGCCGGTCGCAACGCACGGGCCTCGACGGCGAGCTGCGCGCAGCAGAGGCCGCCCTGCAGCGCCGTATCCACCACGATCACGTCCACGGGCAGGCCGAGGGCGAGCACCGTCATCGCGTCCACGCCCCGATCACAGGCCGTGACCTGATACCCCAGCATCCGGACCTGCGCCGAGACCTCGTCGCGCCAGCGCTTGTTCCGGCCGACCACCAGAACCTGGATCCGGTAGCAGCCGCCCTTGGGACGCGTGCTGGAGGCAGTCTCGACGTCGGCTGGGGGCATTCCGCACTCGACTTCGCGCTGGCATTGCGATGCAGCATGCTAAGCTGGGAAGCAATCCACGCGCAAGCCCGCCGCCGTGATGGCGCCGCATTCGGCGCCGCCGTTGCACAAAGCCGATGCACCTGCGCAGCCTGACCATAGGCTGGGCACGGAGTTGACGCCCCGGGGTTCGCGTGGGCAACACCGGCACGCCGCGGAACCTGAGCCGCGCGCTGCCGGAGCCCGAGCCGATGTCGTCCGCGAAAGCCCCTCCCGTCTCCCCGCTGGCGCCCACCTCGATTCCCGAGCTGCCCCCCCTGCCGGGGGTGCGAATCGCCACCGCCCAGGCGGGGATCCGCTACAGCGGCCGCACCGACGTGCTCTACGTCTCCCTGGAACCCGGGACCCGGGCGGCGGGAGTGTTCACCCGCTCGAAATGCCCTTCGGCGCCGGTAGATTGGTGTCGGGAAGCCCTGGCGGACGGGTCCGCGCGAGCCCTCGTGGTCAATTCCGGCAACGCCAACGCCTTCACGGGCCGTCTCGGCCGCGATGCGGTGGCACGTACCGTCGAGATCGCCGCGCAGGCGGCGGGATGCGCCACGCGCGAGGTCTACGTCGCCTCGACCGGAGTGATCGGCGAGCCGCTTCCGGCGGAGCGATTCGAGGGCGTGCTGGCGGACTGCGCGGCCCGGGCCGAGGACGGGGCGGCCGCCTGGGCCGCGGCGGCCCGCGCAATCATGACCACCGACACCTTCCCGAAGCTCGCCACGCGCTCCGCCGAGATCGACAGCGTGCGCGTGACGATCAACGGCATCGCCAAGGGCGCCGGCATGATCGCCCCCGACATGGCTACGATGCTGTCCTTCGTCTTCACCGATGCGGCGCTGCCGCAGGACGTGCTCCAGGCGCTCCTGTCGGCGGGAACGAAGACGAGCTTCAACTGTGTGACCGTGGACGGCGACACCTCCACCTCCGACACGCTCATGCTGTTCGCCACCGCCAAGGCCGGAAATCCGGCGATCGGCGACCCCGCCGACCCGCGCCTCGCCGGCTTCCGGGAGGCGCTGGACGGCCTGCTGGTGGAGCTGGCCCAGCTCGTCGCCAAGGATGGCGAGGGCGCGCGCAAGTTCGTCACCGTGCGGGTCACGGGCGCCGAGAGCGACGCCTCCGCCCACCGCATCGCGATGTCCATCGCAAACTCGCCGCTGGTGAAGACCGCGGTGGCGGGCGAGGACGCCAATTGGGGCCGGGTCGTGATGGCCGTGGGCAAGGCCGGCGAGCCCGCCGACCGGGACCGGCTGGCGATCTGGTTCGGCGACGTGCGCGTCGCCGTCCAGGGTGCCCGCGATCCGACTTACAGCGAGGCGACGGCGAGCGCCGTGATGCGCGAGGCCGAGATCGGGATCCGGGTCGATCTCGGCCTCGGCGAGGGCTCGGCCCGCGTCTGGACCTGCGACCTGACCAAGGCCTACATCGAGATCAACGGGGATTACCGCTCGTGAAGGCGGCCTTCGTCGGCGCTCTCCTCGTCACGGCCCTGGCGACCCCGGCGCGGGCCGATGACGCGGCGTGCAAGCGCCACATCAGCGTCGTCGGGCGGGCCGCGGAGGCCCGGACGCCGGACTTCGCCGAGGTGACCCTGGGTATCGAGGCACGGGGCGCGACCGCGGCCGCCGCCCTCGACGCAGCTTCGAAGGCGGTGACCGGGGTCTCGGCACAGGCCCGCACCCTCGGGGTCCCGCCGGCCGATATCGGCACGGCCGCCGTCAGCCTGYAGACCGCCACACGCTCCGTCGCCCGGCCGGGCGGCGCCGTCACCGAGGAGCCCGACGGCTACCGCGCCAGCAACCTGGTCAGCGTCCGGCTCGCCGACATGGACCGGCTGGGCGACCTGCTCCGGCAGGCTCTCGATGCCGGAGCGAACCGGATCGACGGTGTGAGCTTCGGGATGCGCGATCCGGACAAGATCGAGTCCGCCCTCCAAGTCGCTGCGACTCGGGACGCGCGCGCGCGGGCCGAGGCGCTCGCAGAGGCGCTCGGTGCCAAGCTCGGCCCGCTCTGCACCCTGAGCACCACGGGCGCAGCCGCGTACCGCCCGGCGCTGGAGATGGCCCGCGCGGCCCCGATGACGGCCAAGGGCCGCCGGGTCCCGATCGAGGCGGGCACGATCCCGATGTCCGCCGAGGTCTCGGCCACCTTCGCGGTGGCGCCATGAGCGCGCCCGGAACCGCTCCCCTGCGCCTCCTCCTGGTGGTCGCGGTGGCCCTCGTCGACGTCGACGGCCGCGTGCTGGTGAGCGAGCGCCCGGCGGGCAAGCAGCTCGCCGGCCTGTGGGAGTTTCCCGGCGGCAAGGTCGAGCCCGGCGAGCGCCCGGAGCAGACCCTGATCCGGGAGCTCGCGGAGGAACTCGGCATCGCGGTCGAGGAGCCCTGCCTCGCACCGCTGACCTTCGCCAGCCACGCCTATCCGGATTTCCACCTTCTGATGCCGCTCTACGTCTGCCGGCGCTGGACGGGGACACCGCGGTCGATGGAGGGGCAAGCGCTCAGATGGGTCCGGCCCAGGGCGCTGCGCGACCTCGCGATGCCGCCCGCCGACGCGCCGCTGATCCCGTTCCTGATCGACCTGCTGGAGGTCTGATCCCGGTCACAGGGCCAGGATGCCCTCCACGACTTCCTGCACGTCGAGCGCCTCCGCGAACGTGGCGAGGTGGTGGGGCTCGCCGCGTGCCATCCGGACGACGCCTTCCAGCTGGCGCCGGAGGGTGATCGGCCGGAGCCGTTCGTTGGGAATCGCGCCGGGCTCCGGCTCGAAGCGCCCGTCGGCACCCCGACGCTCGGCGATGGCCCAGTCGCGCAGCCGGACGGCCCCGGCATCGCCCTCCAGCGTCCAGGTGTTGTGATCGTCAGCCTCGACGCCCCCGACCCGTCCGGTCAGGGTCACGGGGATCCCGCCGGCCGTGAGCGTCACGTCGACCGCCCGCTCGGACCGGCCCGGCTCCGGGAAGTCGATCCGGCCGGCCAACCCCTGGAGCGGGCCGAGCTGCCGGCGGGCCAGGAACAGGAAATGCGAGACCACCTCACGGGTGAACCCGCCTTCGGCCCGGGCGTCGAGCCAGCGCGCGGCATCGGCCTGCCAGGGTCGGGGCCACCGCGCGAACGCCACCGCGATGGTGAGCGTCCGTGGCGTGCCGATCGCGCCTGCGGCGATCCAGCCCTCGATCGTCGTCACGCCGGGCGACGAGGCGAACGGAAAATTGACCGCCCCGGCGCCCCCGGCTTCCGCCACGAAGGCGCGGGCATCGGCGCGGTCGATGGCCAGCGGCTTCTCGCAGAACACGCTCCGGCCGGCGGCCAGGGCGGCGCGGGCGTAGCCCAGATGCGAAGCGGGCGGCGAGGCGACGTAAACGCAATCGCTCGCCGAGACGACGGCGGCGGCATCGGCGACGCGGGGTACCGCCGGGAAGGCGGCGCCGATCCGGGCCAGGGCGTCCGGCGCCGGATCCCAGATCGCCGCGACGCGAACCGGGGAATCCGCCGCCCCGTGGATGGCGCCGAGCAGGCGCTCGCCCATGATCCCCGCGCCGATGATCCCGAGGGCGAGGGGGGCGTCGGAGGCAGGCATGAAGGGATCCGTGAAGGTTTGCGTCTGACGGGCCGCGCCGGTGGCCCCTCGGAGAGGCTTTAGGGGCACGGACCGACGCGGGAAAGGCCGCCCGACCCTTCAACCCCCGATGAAGGCGAGCCTCCGCTCGTTCCAGGCGCCGCCGTCGAGGGGGCAGCGGGGGCTGAAGTCCTCCGGCTGCCCGGTGACCCATCCTCGACATCGATCGACGCGCCAGCCTGCACCTAGGATCGGCAGGCTGGTCTGCCGAGGGTCGGGACACCGGTCAGGCCCGGCCCCGTCGGGCGTCGAAGCTGATCGGGCCAGCCCCGAAGGCCGCAACCTGGAGCAGGCCGCCCGCCATGGCCAGGTTCTTGAGGAAGTGGAACATCTGGTTCTGGTCGCCGAGGGCCGCGTGGAAGGTCACCGCGGTGGCCACCGCGAAGAGGGCGAGGGCCAGGGCGACGAGCCGGGTGCGATAGCCGGCGACGAGCAGCAGGCCCCCGACGACTTCCACGGTGGTCGCTGCCGCGTAGGCGACCGGCGGCAGCGGCAGGTGGGCGGCCTCGATGGTCGCGAGCGTCGCGGCGGGCGCGGCGAGCTTGCCGGCGCCGCTCACGAGGAAGATCGCGCTCATCAGGATCCGGCCGGTGACCGGCAGCAGGGCCGTCGGGCCGGACAGGGTCGAGGAAGTCATGGTGGTCATCCGTTCTGGCTTCTGTCTGAGAATCAGGCCGCTTCGGGGAGAGCGAGGCTGTGGAGCCAGCCTCGCGCCAGACTGACATCGACCTGCGACAGGCCGTGGCCACTAGGCAGGATCCGGTGCTCGACCCGCGCCCCGGAGGCGGCGAGTTGCTGCGCGAGACGAGCGGCATTCTCTGCCGGGACGATCGGATCCATGGACCCGGACAGGATCAGGACCGGCTTTCCGGCGAGATCCGCCGCCGGGGGCTCGGCGAACGGGACCATCGGGCGGATCAGCACGGCGCCCGCCAAACTCTCCGGCCGGAGCATCAGCAGCGACGCGGCGATGTTGGCACCGTTCGAGAAGCCCAGCGCGAGAGGTGCCCGGAGGCCGTACCGCGCCCGGGAGGCCATCACGAAGGCGGCGAGGTCGCCGGTGCGCCGACGCAGATCCGCCTCATCGAAGACGCCTTCCGCCAGCCGGCGGAAGAACCGCGGCATCCCGTTCTCGCTCACCGGGCCGCGCGGGGACAGCAGCGCAGCCTCCGGCGCGACCGACCGGCCGAGGGGCAGGAGATCGGACTCGTCTCCGCCGGTCCCATGGAGCAGCAGAAGCGGGTGCACGGTGTCCGCTCCGGGCTCGAAGCGGTGGATGAAGCCGAGGGTGTCCTGGGTCATGGCGACCTCGCTGGTGATCGGTGCGGATCCCGCCCCGCTCTACGCGGGGCGGGCGGGATGATCGTCCGGGTTCAGGCGACCTCGGGGAGTACGGCCTCGATCTCGGCCCGGTGCGGCTCAAGCCCGGCAGGGAGTTTCAGGGCCTGCCCGAGTTCCTCGATCGGCTCGTCGACCGCGAAGCCGGGCGCGTCCGTGGCGATCTCGAACAGCACCCCGCCGGGCTCGCGGAAGTAGATCGAGCGGAAATACTGCCGGTCGCGCTGCTCGGTGACGTGGAGACCCCGCGCCGCCAGCGCCCGGCCCATCGCGGCCTGCGCGGCATCGTCGGCTGCCCGGAACGCGATGTGGTGAACCGAGCCCGCCCCCGGCCGACCGGGCAGGAACCCGCCGACGGCCCGCAGGGTGACGAGGCCGCCGAGCGCGGCGCTGCCGGCGAAGCGGACCAGGTTGCCCTCGCGGCCGACCTCCTGCAGCCCCAGCACCTCCGTCAGGATCGCGGCCGTAGGCTCGGCCCTTTCGAGGAGCAGCGTCACCCCGTGCAGGCCGCGGATCGCGTGCTCGGCCGGCACTTCGCTCGAGGCCCAGCCCTCCGCGTCGCCGACATCGACGCCCACCAGGGCGAGCATCATGCCGTCCGGATCGCGGAAACGCAGGGTCGGCTCGCCGAAGACCTGGACCAGCGGCTCGTGTGCGACTCCCTTCTCGATCAGGCGGTGGGTCCACCAGCCGATCGAGGCGCGGGGCACCCGGAAGGCGGTTTCCTGGGTCTCGCCGATCCCGACGCGACCGGGCGCGGCGTGCTCGATGGGGAAGAAGGTCAGGATCGTGCCGGGCTGACCCGCGGCGTCACCGTAGTACAGGTGGTAGGTGCCCGGATCGTCGAAATTGACCGTCTTCTTGACCAGCCGCAACCCGAGGACGCGGGTGTGGAAGTCGAGGTTGCGCAGGGCCGGGCCGGAGAAGGCTGTGACGTGGTGGAGGCCAGTCTGAACCATGGCGATGTCTCCCTGAAGACCGCTGCGACGGGCAGCGCGTGTCCGATGCCGGGAATGTGCCCCTTGCCAAGTTTCGCGAAAATAGAAACGATGGAAACCTATCGTTTCCGGATTTGATCGATGCGGCTACCCGATTTCGAGGCCTGGGCGGTGTTCGCCAAGGTGGTGGAGACCGGCTCCTTCGGCCGGGCCGCCGAGGAACTCGGCCTGTCGAAGGCCACGGTGTCGAAGGCTGTCAGCCGGCTGGAGGTCCGGATCGGCGCGCGGCTATTCAACCGCACGTCCCGGAAGCTCGCGCTCACCGAGGCCGGTCAAGCCGCCAAGGACAGCGCGGCGCGCATCCTGGCGGAGGGCGAGGCGGCCGAGGCGCTCGCCACGGCGGGCGCCTCGGAGCCCCGCGGTCTGGTGCGGCTCGCCGCGCCGATGACCTTCGGCGTGATGCACGTGGCGCCGATCCTCCCGGCTTTCCTGCGGCTTTATCCGTCGGTGTCGGTGGACCTGCATCTGTCCGACGCGGTCGTCGACCTCGTCGGCGGCGGATTCGATATCGGGCTGCGCATCGCGGCGCTGCCCGATTCGTCGCTGCGGGCGCGGCGGCTCTGCGCGATCCGCCGCTCGCTGGTAGCCACGCCCGCCTACCTCGATCGGCATGGCCGCCCTGAGCATCCGGACGACCTCGCCCGCCATGCCTGCCTCGGCTATGCCTACCTGCCGACGCCCGATCGCTGGCGATTCGCGGATGGCGACGGTTCGGACGCCGTCGTGGTGCCGGCGGGGCCGCTCCGGGCGAACAACGCGGAGGCGCTGGCGCCGGCCCTGCGGGCGGGCCTGGGCCTCGCCCTGCAACCCGATTTCATGATCTGGGACGACCTTGAGGCCGGGCGGCTTGAAAGGGTCCTGCCGGCCTGGTCGCTGCCGCCCATCGCGCTGCATCTCGTCATGCCACCGGGCGATCCGCGGCCGGCGCGGGTGACGGCGCTGATCGCGTATCTCGGGCAGACACTCGCCCGAGCGCCCTGGGCCGATCCGCACGATCGGCAAACTCCGCCAACGGGATAGAGTGCTAATCAGAGACCGGCACGACAGTGCCCACTCTACAGACCCGGCTTCTTTCCCAACCTATGACAGTGTCGTCCGCGAATACGTGTACTATCGGCGCCCGGCGTGATTCGAGGTCGCGACGCCGGTCGCGCGGTTGGGCATCGAGCATGGCGCGTGGCGTGACAGAATGGTCGCGGCGCCATTGAACCTCAGGTTGTGCAAGGCAATCTGGCATTGGACACGCGCGCAATTCCAGGGCATGCCAACGCCGCGTATGAATGTATACCTTCCCGCTGAGGCGCTGATGTCCCCTGGGGTCCCGGAACTGCCTGCGCCCGACCGGCTGCGGCACAAGACCGTGGCTGCGGCTGTCGCAGACTCGCTGCGTCAGCAAATTCTGAACGGGGACCTGCCGGCCGGCGCGCAGCTCCGCCAGGACGCCCTGGCCGAGGCGTTCGGGATCAGCCGGATCCCGGTCCGCGAGGCCCTGCTGCAGCTGGAAGCCACCAATCTCGTGAAGATCATGCCGCACCGCGGCGCAGTGGTGACAGGACTGTCGCTGTTGGAGGTCGAGGATATCTTCCAGCTGCGCGTCCAGCTGGAGCCGCAATTGCTGCTGCTCTCGGCACCGCACCTGACGCCCGACGACCTCCGGAACCTCGACGTCGTCTCGAAGGAGTACGGCACGGCGCTGGAGACCGGACAGGTCCTTCGGTGGGGCGACCTGAACCGCCGTTTCCACCTCGACCTGCTTCGCCACGCCGATCGCCCGCGCTCGCTGAGCATCGTGTCCGGATTGCTGCAGGATTGCGAGCGCCCGACGCGCCTGCAGATCGGCACCTCCGAAGACGCGACCCGCGCCGTCCGCGAGCACGCGGAGATCCTGGCTCTGTGCGCAGCGCGCAAGGGCGAGGAGGCAGCAGCGTCCCTGCGCCACCACATCGAGCATATCGCCGACACCCTCACCACCCTCTACCGAGGGGCGCTGGCCAACGCCTGATCACCGTCAGCACGCCCCGCTCGGCGGCGCGAGCCCGGAGGAGGCCCCGTCAGTCCGACTTGGGCGCCCGACCGCCGATCCGCGCCGGCAGGCGGGTCAGGCGGTCCTTCATCTCCAGGACCTTCTGGACCTTCGCGCCGAGGCTGAGGAGCTGGACGAGGCGCTCGGTATCGAGGCGGCGCACGTCGGCGTACCAGCCGGCGAACAGTTCGAAGAGATCGTGCATCTCGGTGAGGCGCGCCTGGGCATGCCGCTCCTCCTCGGTGCCGGCTTCCTGCATGAGAAGTTCGCGCAGGAGGGTCAGCGTCGGATCGACCTCCCGCTTCTTGCGCTCTTCGACCAGGGTCCGGACGATCTGCCAGATGTCCTCGGGCGTCGTGAAGTAGTCGCGTCTGTCCCCCGGTCTGTGCTGGAGACGGACGAGATTCCAGGCCTGCAATTCCTTCAGGCCCATGCTGACGTTGGAGCGCGACACGCCGAGCCGCTCCACGATCTCATCGGCGTTGAGCGGCCGCTCGGCCACGAACAGCAGGGCGTAGATCTGCCCCACGGTCCGGTTGATGCCCCAGCGCGAACCCATCTCGCCGAAATGCAGCACGAAGGTCTGGACGAGCGGGGGCAGCTGCACGGCAAGGATCCCACGCGGGCAAGGGTCAGGAGGGCGCCCCCCGGTCTATCAGCTCTTGAGCCAATACCGGAGGACTGTCGCGACGAAGCCGAGGCCGACGATGCTGGAGGCCCAGAGCCCCACGAACCACGCGAGGCGCTTCCAGAGGGGCTGTGCTGCTGCGGGTGCCATCAGTGATATCCGTGCGCGTCGACCTTGCCGCGGAAGACCCAGTACGAGTAGGCCGTGTAGGACAGTATGATCGGGATCAAAACCGACGCGCCGGCGAGCAGGAAGATCTGGCTCGCCTCGGGGGCGGCCGCCTGCCAGATCGTGATCCGGCCCGGCACGATGTCGGGGAAGATGCTGATGCCGAGCCCCAGGAAGGTCAGGGCGAACAGCCCCAGCGCGATCAGGAAGGGCGCCCGCTCGGCGCCGCCCCGCAGGCTGCGCCACAGGGCGTAGGCCGCGAGCGCCACGAGCAGCGGCACCTGCGCGGTGACGAGCACGTTCGGCATCGCCAGCCAGCGCTCGTAGTAGCGGCCCTGCAGGAACGGCGTCACCGCGCTGACGAGGGCGATGGCTGCGACCGTCGCCACGGTGAGGCGCAGGGCGTAGCGCCGGGCCTGCAGCTGGAGCAGGCCCTCGGTGCGCATCACCAGCCACGTCGCCCCGAGCAGCGCGTAGGCGACGACCAAGCTCGCGCCGACGAGGAGGCTGAAGGGCGTGAGCCAGTCCCACCAGCCGCCAGCATAGGCCCGTCCCTCGACCGCGATGCCCTGCAGGAGGGCGCCCAGCGTGATCCCCTGGGCCAGGGCCGCCACCAGCGAGCCGCCCGCGAAGGTGACGTCCCAGGCGGCGCGGTGGCGGGGATCGCGCCAGCGGAACTCGAAGGCGACGCCGCGGAAGATCAGCCCGAGCAGCATCGCGATGATCGGCGCGTAGAGCGCCGGCAGGATCACCGCGTAGGCCAGGGGGAAGACGGCGAACAGGCCGCCGCCGCCCAGCACCAGCCAGGTCTCGTTGCCGTCCCAGACCGGGGCGACCGAGTTCATGGCGGTGTCGCGGTCCGCGCCCGGCCGGAGGACCGGGAACAGGAGGCCGATCCCGAGATCGAAGCCGTCCATGACGATGTAGGCGAAGACCGCGAAGGCGATCACGAACGCCCAGATCACCGTGAGGTCGAAGCTGTAGGCCATGGGTCTCTCACTCGGCCGGCTGGAGGTGGCGGTCGGGATCGATCGCCGGGGCGGGCGTGATGCCCGCCGTCCGGATCGGCGCGCCGGGCTCGATCCCGCTCTCGCCGGCATGCGGGGGCTGGCCCATCAGGCGCAGCATGTAGCCGGTGCCCATGGCGAAGACCGCGAAGTAGACCACCACGAAGGCGGTGAGCGAGGCCGCCACCGCCGGCGCGTGCAGCGGCGAGGCCGACTGCGCCGTGCGCAGCAGGCCGTAGACCGTGTAGGGCTGGCGCCCGACCTCGGTGGTGATCCAGCCGGCCAGCACCGCCACGAAGCCCGCCGGACCCATGGCCACCGCGAAGCGGTGCAGCGGGCGCCACGCGTAGAGGGTGCCGCGCCAACGGGCGAGGAGGCTCAAGGCGCCGAGCAGCAGCATCAGCATCCCGAGGCCGACCATGATGCGGAACGACCAGAACACGATCGGCACCGGCGGCCACTCCGCCCGCGGCAGGCTGTCGAGCCCCTTCAGGGGCGCGTCGAGGGCGTGCTTCAGCACCAGCGAGGACAGCTTCGGGATCTCGACCGCGTAGCGCACGGTCCCGGCCTTTTGGTCGGGCAGGCCGAACAGCACCAGCGGCGCGCCGTCCGGGTGGCTCTGGAAGTGCCCCTCCATGGCCATGACCTTGGCGGGCTGGTGCTCAAGGGTGTTGAGGCCGTGCGCGTCGCCCGCGAGGATCTGGACCGGCGCGACCAGGGCGGCCATCCACATCGCCATCGAGAACATCGTCCTGGCGGCCGGGTTGGCCCGGTCGCGCAGCAGGTGCCACGCGCCGACCGCACCCACCACAAGGGCCGTCGTCAGGTAGGCGGCGAGGACCATGTGCACGAGGCGGAACGGGAAGGACGGGTTGAACACGATCGCCCACCAGTCCAGCGGCACGAACTGGCCCTCGGCGTTCGTGCCGTAGCCCGCCGGCGTCTGCATCCACGAGTTCACCGCCAGGATCCAGAACGCCGAGAAGAAGGTCCCGAACGCCACCATCAGCGTCGCCGCGAAGTGCAGCCGCGGCCCGACCTTGCGCATGCCGAACAGCATCACGCCGAGGAAGCCCGCCTCCAGGAAGAAGGCCGACAGCACCTCGTAGGCCATCATCGGACCGAGCACTGGGCCGGTCTTGTCGGAGAAGACCGACCAGTTCGTGCCGAACTGGTAGGACATCACCAGCCCGGACACGACGCCCATCGCGAAGGCGATGGCGAAGATCTTAATCCAGTACTTGAACAGATCCAGGAAGACCGGGCGGCCGGTAACGAGCCAGAGCCCCTCCAGGACGGCGAGGAAGCTCGCGAGGCCGATCGAGAAGGCCGGGAACACGATGTGGAAGGCGACCGTGAACCCGAACTGCATGCGGGCGAGGATCAGGGGATCGAGGTTGGCGAGCACGTCGGGCCTCCGGCTCTGAGCGTGACCCGGCGTGTAGCATTTTCAGAAATGTCTGAAAAGTCAGAACGTCAATGTGCTACGCTTCGAGATAGGCCGCGCCGGCCTGCGAAGCCCATCCGGATACCGCGCGGGTCTGGACGTCCGTGGCCGAACGCGGCAGGGTCGCGCTCTTCCCCACAGGCCGGGACCCTGCAGGCGCATCGGTGCATGCCGCGCACCGGCACGCCGCGTCCCGACGCAAGGAGAGCACGCGCCGCATGGCCGACACCCTCGTATCCGCCGCGCCCGTCGATCTCGCCGCCGCGCTCTCGGCGCGCATCCGCGGCATCGGCACGAGCCAGATCGGCCTCGTCGCGGATCGCGGGCGGGACGACCCGGAGGTGGTGAAGCTGTGGATCGGCGAGGGCGATCTGCCGACGCCGCCCTTCATCGTCGAGGCCGCGCACCGGGCGATGCTGGCCGGACATACCCGCTACACGACGTCGCTTGGCCTGCCGGCGCTGCGCGCGGCGCTCGGGGCCTACCACGCCCGCCACTGGGCCGTGGAGATCCCGCCGGACCGGTTCGGCGTCACGGCGGGCGGCATGAACGCGATCATGCAGGCGGCCCAGGTGCTGCTGGAGCCGGGCGACGAGATGATCATCCCCTCCCCGGCCTGGCCCAATCTCGCCGAGGCGGTGCGCATCGCCGGCGGCGTGCCCGTGACGGTGCCTTACCGCCGCCTGCCGGACGGCCGCTTCGCGCTGCCGCTCGCCGACATCGCGGCGGCGATCACGCCGCGCACCCGGGTGATCATGGTGAACTCGCCCTCGAACCCGACGGGCTGGACCATGCCGCTTCCGGAGATGAAGGCCCTGCGCGACCTCGCCCGGGACCGCGGCCTCTGGATCCTCTCGGACGAGGTCTACGCGCACTTCACCTACGGCAACCGGATCGCGCCGTCCTTCCTGCAGATCTGCACGGAGGACGACCGGCTGATCGTGACCAACACCTTCTCGAAGAACTGGGCGATGACCGGCTGGCGGGCCGGCTGGGTGATCTATCCCCGCGGCCTCGCGCCCACCTTCTCCAAGCTCGGGCAGTACAGCACCACCTCGATCCCGACCTTCGTCCAGCACGCCTGCATCGCGGCCCTCGAGGAGGGCGACGGCTTCATCCGCACGATGGTGGACCGCTGCGCCGAGGCCCGGGCGATCCTGGTGGAGGGGCTGTCGCGCCTGCCGGGCGTCACGGTCGCGCCGCCGGACGGGGCCTTCTACCTCATGGCCCGGATGGGCGGCGACGAGCCGAGCCTCGACCTGGCGCTGCGCCTGCTGCGGGAGGCCAAGGTCGGCGTGGCGCCGGGCACCGCCTTCGGGCCGGAGGGCGAGGGCCTCGTGCGGATGTGCTTCGCCATCAGCCCGGATCTGGCCCGGGAGGCGGTGCGCCGGCTCGCGGGCGTGCTCGGGACCCGGGCGCCGGCCGCGCACTGAGATCCGGCGCGGGCCGCGCGACCGGGACCCGTATCCCCCGTCTCAGCGGCCCCAGCGCAGGACCAGCGCGTCGTTGCGCCGGGCGAGCTCGATCAGGCCGGCTCGCGTCGCCGGGTGCAGGGGCTGGATCGGCAGCCGCGCGGTCTCGCTCGCGATCACGCCGCCCTCGGCCATCAGCGCCTTGCAGGCGAGCAGGCCGCACTGCCGGTTCTCGTAGTTGATCAGCGGCAGCCAGCGCGCGTAGGCGTCCATCGCCGCCTCCCGGCGGCCCGCCGCGTAGGCGTCGGTGATCTGGCGGATGCCGTCTGGGTAGCCGCCGCCGGTCATCGCCCCGGTGGCGCCGGCGTCGAGGTCGGCCATCAGGGTGATCGCCTCTTCGCCGTCCCAGGGACCCGCGACCGCGTCGCCGCCCAGCGCGATCAGCTCGCGGAGCTTGGACGCGGCGCCGGCGGTCTCGATCTTGAAGTAGGCGACGTTCGCGATCTCCCGGGCCATGCGCGCCAGGAGCGGCGCCGACAGCGGCGTGCCGGCCACCGGCGCGTCCTGGATCATGATCGGGATCGCGATCGCGTCCGAGACCGCGCGAAAGAAATCGACGACGCCGAGTTCCGGCACGCGGATCGTGGCGCCGTGATAGGGCGGCATGACCATCACCATGGCGGCCCCGGCGGCTTGCGCCTGACGCGAGCGCTCCGCACAGACCTGCGTGGCGAAGTGGGTGGTCGTCACGATCACCGGGACGCGGCCGGCCACATGCTCCAGGACAGCGTGCATCACCCGTTCGCGCTCGTCGTCGGTGAGGACGAACTGCTCTGAGAAGTTGGCCAGGATGCACAGGCCCTCGCTGCCGGCATCGATCATGAAGTCGATCGCCCGGCGCTGCCCGTCGAGATCGAGCGCGCCCGAGGCGTCGAAGACCGTGGGGGCCACCGGGAAGACGCCCCGATAGGCGTGAGCAGGCGAGGTCATGCGCGGTCCTTCGGATCGCACGTCCCGGCGGACGAATCGTGTCCTGGGGCGGGACCCGGCCGCGTCTTAGCACGAGGCGACGCTGCGCCGAACGGAGCGGCGCGCCCGGATCGTTGAGCGCGCGGCCGGGATTGAGCAAACCAAGCTGTCGACAAGCCCACCGCCTTTCCTGTACGGCCAAGCTCTTCTTTGTTTTGTCCATCGATAGCCGAGATCACGCGCGGCGACCGCACGAGAACAGTGCTCTCCATTCGGAGTCTATTGTAATGCGATTCTTCTTCGTCAGCCGCGTTGCGGCCCTCGTCGCCGCTACACTCCTTGGCGTACCCGCCCGGGCCGACGACCTCGACGCCATCCGTACCGCGAAGACACTGCGCATCGGGACGGAGGGCACCTACGCGCCCTTCACGTTCCACGACGCCTCCGGGGCGCTCGTCGGCTTCGACGTGGAGATCGGCCGCAAGGTCGCCGAGCAATTGGGCGTCACGCCGCAATTTCTCGAAGGCAAATGGGATGGGCTGATCGCCGGGCTCGACGGCAAGCGCTACGACGTGGTGATCAACCAAGTCGGCATCACCAAGGAACGGCAGGCGAAGTTCGACTTCTCCGAACCCTACATCCGGTCGCGGGCCGTGCTGATCACCCGGGCGGACCGGTCGGACGTCAAGTCCTTCGCCGACCTGAAGGGCAAGAAGGCCGCGCAGAGTCTCAGCAGCAACTTTGCGCGCCTCGCCGAGCAGTCCGGGGCCGAGCTCGTCGGGACGGATGGCTTCGACCAGTCGGTCCAGCTCGTCCTCACAGGGCGCGCCGACGCAACCGTCAACGACAGCTTGTCGTTCTTGGACTTCCACAAGCAGAAGCCGAACGCCCCGCTGAAGATCGCCGCCGAGCAGGCCGACGCGGATGCCTCCGGCATCATCATGCGCAAGGACAACCCCGCGCTGAAGGCCGCCATCGACAAGGCGCTCGAGACGATCAAGGCCGACGGCAGCTACGCGGCGATCGCCCAGAAGTATTTCGGCGCCGACGTCTCGAAGTAGACCGTCCGCCGGAAAGACTGTTCAGGGCGCGCCACCGAGGCGCGCCCGCCGCGGAGAGGCCACGCCCGGCCGCCGATTCTCGACAGCCCGTCGCTCGTTCCGCCCGATAGGAGACGCCGCCCCGTGCCGCACTGGCTCGACCTCATGCTCCAGTCGCTCGGGCCGCTGCTCGCGGCCGGCCTGCGCTTCACCGTCCCGCTGACGCTCATCGCCTTCGCGCTGGGACTCGGGCTGGGGCTCGGAACCGCCCTCGTGCGCCTGTTCGCGCCCCGACCGCTGGCGGCCCTCGCCTGGCTCTACGTGTGGGTCTTCCGGGGCACGCCGCTACTCGTGCAGCTCTTCGTCATCTTCTACGGCCTACCAAGCGCAGGGATCCTGATCGACGCCTTCCCGGCCGCCGTGATCGGTTTCACGCTCAATGTCGGCGCCTACACGTCCGAGGTCATCCGCGCCGCCATCGCCTCCATCCCGAAGGGGCAGTGGGAGGCCGCCTACGCCACCGGCATGAACCCGGTCCAGGCCCTGCGCCGCACGATCCTGCCCCAGGCCGCGCGGGTGGCGGTGCCGTCGCTGGCCAATTCCTTCATCGCGCTGGTCAAGGACACCTCGCTCGCCGCTGCGATCACCGTGCCGGAGCTCTTCCAGGCGGCCCAGCGCATCGTCGCCGTCACCTACGAGCCGCTGATCCTCTACATCGAGGTGGCGCTGATCTACCTCGTCCTGTGCACGCTCCTGTCCTGGCTGCAATCGCTCCTGGAGCGGCGCCTCGGACGCTACGGCGGCTATCTGGAGGCGCGCGCGTGATCGCCCTGTCGGCCATCGAGAAGAGCTTCGGCGGCAACCCGGTCCTGCGGGGCGTCGACCTCGACATCCCGGAGGGACAGGTCACGGCGCTGATCGGCCCATCGGGCTCGGGCAAGTCGACGCTCCTGCGCTGCGTGAATCTCCTGGAGATCCCGCAGGCCGGCACGCTCACCCTGGGCGACCTCCACCTCACCTTCCGGCCGGGAAAGCCGCCCGGCCGGCGGGAAGTCCTCGCGGTGCGCCGCCAGACCGGTATGGTGTTTCAGAACTTCCAGCTCTTCCCCCACCGCACCGTGATCGAGAACGTCACGGAGGGCCTCGTCACCGTCGCCGGTTGGCCTCAGGCCAAGGCCAAGGGGCGCGCTCTGGAACTGCTGGAACGCGTCGGCCTCGCCCACAAGGCCGCAGCCTGGCCAGCCAGCCTGTCGGGCGGCCAGCAGCAGCGTGTCGCCATTGCCCGCGCGCTCGCCCCCTCACCGCGCCTGCTCCTGTGCGACGAGCCGACCTCTGCCCTGGACCCGGAACTCGCCGCCGAGGTGGTGGACGTGCTCGCCGGGCTCGCGGGCGAGGGCATGACCATGCTGATGGCCACGCACGACCTGCGGCTCGCGCGGCGTGTCGCGGACCGTGTGGTGTTCCTGGAGGGCGGCACGATCGTCGAGCAGGGACCGGCCGCCGCTCTGTTCGGCCGGCCGACCGATCCGCGCACCCGCCGCTTCGTCCGGACGCTGCTCGGCGAGGCGGCGGAGGGGACCTGAGACAACGTCGCCGCGCCCAAGGGCGGCCGGGCCGGCGGCGCGGTCAGATCGTCCATCCGCCGTCGATCGTCACGGCCTGGCCGGTGGTGTAGGTCGCGCCCGCCAGGTAGACGGCGAGGTCGGCGATCTCCTCCGGGCGGCCCAGCCGCCCGATCGGCTGCCTCGCGATGAAGGCGGCCCGGGTCTGCTCGTAATCGCCCTGCGCGCGGATCCGCTCCTGCAGAGACGGGCTCTCCACCGTGCCCGGGCAAATCGCGTTGCAGCGGATGTTGTGGCCGACATAGTCGGCGGCCACCGCCTTGGTCAGGCCGATCACCGCCGCCTTGGTGACGCCGTATGCGAAGCGGTTGGGCACCCCCTTCACCGAGGAGGCGACGGAGGCCATGTTGACGATGGCACCGTCGTGGCGCTCCAGCATGCCGGGCAGCACCGCCCGGATCGTGCGGATCATGGCCTTGACGTTGAGGTCGAGGGCGAAATCGAGGTCGGCGTCGTCCATCTCGAGGATGGTCCCGACATGGACCACCCCGGCGCAGTTGAACAACACGTCGACGGGACCGATGCGCTCGACCAGGGCGGTGACCGCGCTCGGGTCCAACACGTCGAGGACGGCGGTGCTGAGAGCGTCACCCTTCAGCTCGGCCAGGGTGTCGGCGTTCACGTCGGTGGCGTAAACCCGCGCCCCGGCCCGCGCGAAGGCGAGCGCGCTGGCGCGCCCGATCCCCTGCGCCGCTGCCGTGATCAGGACCGTCTTCCCGGAGAGATCTGCCATTTCTCGCTCCTCGCAGGCTGGGTGTCGGTGCGCGGCGTCCAAGCGGATACGCCTGTCGCGCCCGGCAGGGCCGCCGATCAGATCCGGGGCCTCGGGCCGAGCGGCCAGACGTTGTAGGTTCCGACCGGGCCGTGTTCCAAGCCCGGCCCGGTCGGTAGCGCGGCCTCGTCGCCGACATGATCGATCGCCCTCCGCACACTGCGCAGGTGAGGGAAGGGAATCGTGCCCGTCCGGCCATCGCCGCGCAGCTGCGGATCCACAGCAGCCGTTCCGGCGTTCTTTCGTCAGTATCGTTTGGTGGAGGATCGCCGTGGGACTTGCAGCCTTCGTCTTTTTCGTCGTCCCCTGGATGGCCGTCGCGATCTGGCTCTCAATGCGCCCGTCCGGTGCTCGCCTCGGCGTACCGGCCGCGCCCTGGCGTACGCTGACGGACAATCCGCCGCCGTCGCGGGATCAGCAGCGCGCGCCCGAGACGCACAGCATGGGATCGGCCACGGCGCATGACGGCAAGCACGCGCCGATCGAGGTCGTGTAGGTTCGGCCGGGCGGCTCGGAGCGCCTCCGCCTTCGAATAGGAGCGGCCGGGATCGCACTTGCCGCCCGCGGCGTTCCAGGGAGCGCGTCCGTATCACGCCGCGCCTTCCAGGGAGCGACCGGTTTTTGCCCGAGGCCACCTACCCTCCGCTCGACGTGCTCAAGCCTGTCGCCGACGGTCTCTGGATCGTCGACAGCGGCCCGCTGCACGCCTTCGGCATTCCCTTGCCCGTCCGGATGACCGTCGTCCGGCTCCAAGACGGAACGATCTGGCTGCATACGCCGACCCGCTACGACGCGCGCCTTCACCGGGACATCGCGACGCTGGGACCGATTCGGCATCTGGTCGCTCCGAACATCGCCCATTGGCTCTTTCTGAAGGATTGGCAGAGCCATTGCCCACAGGCGCTGACCTGGGCCGCGCCGAACCTGCGCCGGCGCATCCAGGTCCGCCGCGCCGGCGTGCGCATCGACCGTGAGTTGGGGGAGACGGCGCCGGCCGCTTGGGAGGCGGACCTGCGCCAGGTCGTCGTCCCGGGTGGCTTGGGATTCCGGGAGGTCGCGTTCTTCCACGGCGCGACCCGAACCCTGATCCTGACCGATCTCGTCCTCAATCTAGAGCCGGCGAAGATGCCCCCGCTCCTGCGTCCTTTCCTGCGCCTCGCGCGCATGACGCCGCCGCACGGACAGCCGCCGCCCTATCTCCGCCTCGCCATCAAGCTGCGCCGGCGCGACGCGGCGCGCGCTGCGGCGGAGCTGATCGCCCTGGCTCCTGAGCGGGTCGTCTTCGCGCACGGTCTCTGGTTCGCGGGGGATGGCGCAGCACGGGTGCGGCACGCCCTGCGCTGGCTCGGGCCGTATTCCTGATCGCCTAAGGCTCAGACCGCGAGTTGCCGCATGATCCAGACCCGCGCTGCGGCAAGATCTACGAAGAGCGGTGGAGCGACTGGTTCGATCGGACCGAAGCCCGCCTCCAGGAACCACTTCCCCGCATCGTCGTCGTGCTGCGCCGAGAGTCGAACCAGGATCGCGACCAGGAAGCCGTCGGCGAAAACAAGCTGACTTTCCACATCGTCGCTGCTGGTCGCGACCTGCGCGGACTGCAGGCTCAGGATCATGCGGCCATCGACTTCATGACGGAACACTTCAGCCGGAAAAAACCGTCGTGCGACGGGCGCGCGCCGCGGGCCAGTCAACCTGATCAATCGGCCCTCGGCGTCGAAGTTCCGGCCCGGAATGCGGCCGCGTCGGACCGGCGGGCTCGGCCGGGAAGGCTTGGGAGGACCGGCCCGATCGTATGGCGACGGCAGCGCCGAGGGTGAGACCGTGCCCTCCACCAGTGACCCTCGGACCCGATCACAGCGAGGAGTGACGTCTTCAGAACGCCTCCGACACGTCCCCCGCGGCCGGGCCGCCACCCTCGATCGTGCGGGCGAGTTCGGTCAGCACCTCTTCCACCATCGGTGGCCACGGCACCTTCTCCTCGTCCATGAGGCGCGCGGCACCGACCAGCGCAGCGATCTGCGCCTCGTAGACCGGCCGACCGACGAGTTGCGCGTAGCGCATCCGGGCGGCGAGCGCCGTGGCGAGGCGCTGGACCTCCGCGATCTTCGCGCTCGGCGCGCCGCTGGCGTCGCTCATCCGTCCCTCCCGTCCGGAGCCTCACCGATCCTCATAGGCCATGGGCGGGATGGCGTCAGGACCGGTTACCAAGCCAGGAGGATCTGGCCGCCGATCAGCGCGACGATGACGCCGGCCAGCAGCGCCGCGGCGATGTCGCGCAACGGAGCGGCGATCCACCCCGGTTCCGGAACCGGCTCGGTGGTGAGGCGTGTCAGGCTCTCGGGAAGAACCGGCGCGTGCGGGACGCGCGTCGTGCGCGTCGGCTTGCGCTTGCGCGGCCTGGACATGATTTCTCCGCGGCCTCAGGCGGTTTCGATCTGTCGGGCGGCGTTAGCCGCCAGCGCCCGCCGTGCCCCGGTCTTCGGGCGGACGAAGTCGGCGAGCGGCTTGCAGGGCGGGAGGCCGATCGCCTCGCCCGGCAGCGGACCGACCTGCAGCGCCGGCGCGCAAGGAGCGTCGGCGCTGGCGTTCGATCCCTGACCCGCGTCCTCGCCGTTGCTCGACAACGCGACGCGATGTCCGAACAGGTAGGCCTCCAAGTCGATGAGTCGGTGGCGCAATCGCCCGATGTCGTTCTCGACGCCGATGATCTGAACCAGAAGGTCGGAGACGGTGTCCCTCCGCGCCGCGATGGCTGACAGCACGGCGTCCCGCTCGTTCAGCAGCACAGCTTTGACGGTCGGGTTCATGACGCAAGTCTCCGAAGGTTACATCACCACGATCTGCAGACCGGCCCTCGAAGACAGTTGTCAAAATGGCTTAGCCGTTACGCCTGAGGGTGAACGACCAGGATTCGGGGTCGTGGCGTCCGCATCCGCCGCGGAATGCCGGTCTCGGCGGCCGACGCGTCGCGCCGGCGGGAACTTCTCGCCCGCGCATGCGTCGGTTTCACGCAGACCGACACGCATTGATGGGAGTTCCACATGCGCAGATCCGCGACATTCACCCTGGCGGCCGCCCTGATCCTGGCTTCCGTCCCGGCCTGGGCCGAGCCCGTGAGCCAGACGGGGACAGGCGGTGGTCCCGGCACGGCAGCCAAGGCCCCCCATACCACCGCGACCGGCCAGACGGTCCCGAACCCGAGTGTCCTCAGTCCCAACGAGACCGGCAGCATTGAGCGGCGGGATGCCGTGGAAGAGCGCAACGACGCGATCACCCGCGGCATCTGCATCGGCTGCAGTCGCTAGAATACCGTCACCCGCCCGAAACGGACCCTCTTGGGCCGGGCGGGTATACGAGAGCGGCATGAAAGACGTTCATGGCCGGGGCGCACCGGTTGCAGGCCGGGCTTGAAGCATTCCGCGGCTTGGCCCAGATCATCGACCTCCACCGCAACCATGAAGCAGGAGTCGAAGCGTGGCGAACGAATCTGTCGAACAGGCGGCAGAGAAGACCTATTACGGCCTCAGCCTCTCGCAGCACGCGGAACGGATCCGGAAGCTCGCGTCGGAACGCGGCCTCGCCGGCGACGCCTTCGATCGCGTGACCGCGAAGGCCGTCGCGATGATCCCCTCCATCAAGCTCAACGACGCCGCCCAGCGTTAGGGCCGGAACGGGCCGGCTTACAGCTCGGCCCGGAGGCTCTTGAGGATGCGGCGCGCGACCGTACGCACGGCCTCGTCGTCCCGCGCCTCGCCCTCGACCGAATCCCACAGGTGGGGGAGGCTGCCCTCCAGATCGTCCAGCAGTTCCGGGTGACGCTGCGCCAGGAACCGGATCGTCCCGAACAACAGGTGCTCCGTCGCGATCTCGCGACGGCGCGCCTCGGTGACGGGGTCCGGATGGGATTTCGGGGTCTGCTCGCTCATGGAAGCCCAACGATCCGCGGATGCGGGCGGTTCGGCCCGGCGGGCGCGGTGGGACGCCGCGGAAACGAGTCCCGTTCCACTCCGGCGGTCAGCTGCCGACGCAGGCCCTCACTCGTCGATCACGACGGCGTCAGCGCCGCAAGGCCCCGAACCACGCGGTCAGCGGCTCCACGAACGCGGCCCAGGTCCGCGACCACACGGTGGCGGTACGGCCATCATCCGGGCGCGGAGCGGTCATCAGGGCCGCCACCAGGGCATCCTCGCGGGGCTTGCATTCATCGAGGGCGTTGCGCTCGTCGCCGGCGCGGCTCTGGCCCGTCGGCTGATGCCCGGAGGCCTCACGCAGGCAGCGGTGCCAAGCCCGCTCCAGGGCAGCCGGATCGGCCGCACCGGCAGCCGGCGCCGCGACCGACGGGCCGGCGGACAGGACGAGCATTGCGGACAAGCTGAGCAGCGGCGTGCGCATGACCGTTCTATGCCTGATTCGTGCGCCCGCGGGATAGAACGTAGCGGCAACACCTTCCGGACCGCAGCGTGCCGGCCGCTCAGCCGGCCCGGCGCGGGCTGGCGATCCGGCAGCCGTGATCCATCAGGTCCTCGGCACTGGCCTCCGGCTCTCGATAGGCCAAGAGGATCATGCCGCCGCGCGGATCCGCCGGATCGGCCTCCACGGCCGCGAAGGTCGCGTCGTGCAGATGTCCTCGCCAGCCGGGCACGTCGGACAACGCCGCGAACGGGTTAAAGTCCGCCACGGCGTCCGCCGGAACCCGCCGGGCGAGGTAGTGCTCCTCCTCCAGCGGCATGGGGAACGGCACCCAGGTCTCTCCGACGCCGCCGCCATGAGCCTTGAGGGCGGCCATCACGCTCCGGTGCATGCAGTCGAGGTGGATGTGCAGCTGATCCTGGCTGCGGCCGTCCACCGAGTTCACCTCCAGGCCCACGGCCGAAACCGGAAGACGGCCCTGCAGCACGTCCGACACGTAGTGCCGCGCCGCGAGCGCCGCGCGCCAGTAGGCGGCGCCGCGCGGCCCCTGGAGCACGGGCGCCTCGATTCCCGAGACGCTGTCGGTGGGCATTACGACCGTGTGGGTGAGATGGCCCGGGGCGCGCAGCACGGCCGTGCCGGGGCGCGCACCGTCGCCGAGATCGACGGCCAGGCAGGGAAAGCTCCGGCCCGCGGCCTTCTTGGCGAGCACGCAGCCCTGCAGCGCCACCCAGAGCACGTCCCGCACCGGGTTGGCCGCAATGGCGGGCGGCATCGCCGTGAAGGCGAGCAGTGTCGCGACGACCAGACTACAACGCATGATCAGGCTTCCCGGTCTCCGCCCATTGTTATGCTACAGGCGATGGCCCGCCATCATTGTAGGCCAGGGCCGTCGACGTGAGGTTACGAGTCCGCGATGCTGAAATCGAACACGCAGTGGCCCGGCCCGATGCAGATCGCGGCCTGGATCCTGGTGGCCCTGATCGTCGCCGTAACCCTCGTGCCGATCGGTCTGCGCCCCGTCGTCACGACCGATCCCAGCCTCGAACGGATCGCCGCCTACGCGGCGGCCGGGCTTCTGATGGCCGCGGCATATCCCCGGCACTGGCTCTGGATCTTGGTCGGCAGCGTCATCATGGCGGGCGGCCTGGAGGCGGGGCAGACCCTCACCGGAACCCGGCACGGCCGGTTCGACGACTTTCTCGTGAAGGCCGCCGCCGCCCTGGCCGGTGCGGTGGCGGGCCGCGTGCTCGCGTCCATGGTCGGCCGGCGCCTGATCGACCGAGTGAACGGATGAGCCCGGATTGGGCCGGATCGCGGGCACGGGATCACCGTCAGGCCTGAGAGGGGGCGGTCGCCGCCCGGATGGGCGTGCGGGATTCGGAACGGGGACAAACACCACGCGCATGTAAACGGTGCATGTCTGCGGCGCCGGCCCGGCGCTGCGCAGGGGGCCGCGGCGGAAACCGCCGAGCTTGACCCGCGTTGGCTCAGGGGAACTCTGACGCGAGGTGCTGCATGTTCGGCACGGCCAAGCTCACGGGACGGTTCTGGTTCCGCAAGACATGGACGGGCAAGCTGGTCCTGCTTGTCGAAGAAGAGAAGCCGCGGTGGTTCGGCCGCGGCGGCCTCACCAAGCTGCGCTGGCGCGATGCCCGCCTCCTCGACTTGGCCGAGGCGCCGATGCGGACGCTGATGACCCTCGAGCGGAGCTATCGCGCGGATTACGCGACTGGTCCGGCTCGGGTGCTGCAAGCGGTCGTCCCGCCCGGGACGCGCGGCGCGATCACGACGCCGGTCGGATCTGCCGCGAACACTTGAGCGCCGTCGGAGCGCGAAGGCGCGGGCCGAGCATTGAAGGGGCAGGGCTCGGCCCGCCTGTCGTTCGGCTTCTTACCCCCAAAGCCGGAGCGACCCCGCCAGAGACCATGAACGGGGTTAACGCTTTCTGAAGCCGCTGGTCCGGCGCGCCCCCCCGATAGCCCCGCCACCGGGCCGAGAGCCGTCGGGACCGCGTGCAGAGCGATAACCGGGCGCGAGAAGCGTCATTGATCTATGTTGGTATTGGTTTGTTCATTCGGTAGATAACAGGCATTATAATTTATCTTCATGCGAATAAGGACTTGACTGTCGAGAAGCGAATCCACGTTCATGGGGCGCACCGACGTGAGAGGCGCCTATGGAAGACAGCAATCCTGTATCGCATCAGGACCCGATCGATTTCGTTGAGCTGACCGCCGATATCGTCTCGGCTTACGTGGCCAACAACTCGGTTCCGGTCCCCGACCTCCCGTTGCTTCTGTCCGGCGTTCATGCAGCACTGGCCGGCCTGGGTCAGGCGACGACCTCGGCTGAGCCGGAACTCAGGAAGGCGACACCCGCGCAGATCAAGAAGTCGATCACCCCCGACGCCCTGATCAGCTTCATCGACGGCAAGCCGTACAAGACGTTGAAGCGGCATCTCACCGGCAACGGCATGACGATCGAGCAGTATCGGCAGCGCTTCGGGCTGCCGCCGGACTATCCGACAACGTCATCCAACTATTCGGCGATGCGCGCCGAGTTCGCCCGCAATGCCGGGCTGGGCCACAAGCGCCGCGGCGCGGTCCCGAAGCGCAGCGAGCCCGCGGACGCCGTCGCGGCGCCGGACGGGGGCAGCGGGGCAAAGGCGGCCAAGGGCCGGAAGTCCAGGAAGTCCAACGCGGAGGCGTGAGCGCACCGACCGGGCGCTGGTGCGCCCGATCCTCCCCCCGCGGGAATGCGGGACCGGGGGCGGTCCCGTCCGGTCGCATGCGCCGGCCAGGCCCGGGACCGCCGGGCACAGGCAGGCGCCGTCCATCGGCTTCGGAACGCCGCGTACGGCCAACCGTTGGCCCCTGGAACGCCCGACCGCCTGTGACGGAGCCAAGCTTGACCCGACGGATCCCCGCCCTTCTCCTCGCCCTGGCGATCGTGACCGGCCACCCGGCCGCGGCCGGCGCGCAGGAGCAGAACGGAACCGGACCGACTCCGCGGGCCGAGACGGCGCCGAGGCCGGCGGCCGACACGAAGGACCCGGGCAAGACCGCCACTGAGGCCGTCACCCATCCCTCCGCTGTGCCCCCGACGGAGGGCGAGGTCGGCACCGGCAAGCCGCCCTCCACCGGGACGCCTTCGACGACGGGGCGCTGACCTTCCGGCGGAGCGCAGTGCCACGCAGCCACCCTTCCATCGCGACGCGCCCGCACGACCGGGATCGCCGCGCGGTGCGGGTTGCCCGAGACGCTTCCCGTCCTCGCCCGTGCCGCTGCGACGGGCAGCGCTTGTCCGCCGGTCCGGCCTCTCATAGATCCCGACGATGACGGTCTTCCCCTTCGACAACAGCTATGCCCGCCTGCCGGCGCGCTTCTATGCACACCGGCCGCCGACTCCGGTGGCGGCCCCGCGCCTGATCCGCTTGAACCGGGGGCTCGCCGAGACGCTCGGCCTCGATCCGGAACGGCTCGCCGAGCCCGAAGGCGTCGCGGCCCTCGCCGGGAACGCCGTCCCGGCTGGCGCCGAGCCGATCGCCGCCGCCTATGCCGGGCACCAGTTCGGCCAGTTCGTGCCACAGCTCGGCGACGGCCGCGCGATCCTTCTCGGCGAGGTGATCGATCGGGACGGGCAACGCCGCGACATCCAGCTCAAGGGCGCCGGCCCGACGCCGTTCTCCCGCCGGGGCGACGGGCGGGCAGCCCTCGGCCCGGTCCTGAGGGAGTATCTCGTCAGCGAGGCCATGGCGGCGCTCGGCATCCCGACCACCCGGGCGCTCGCGGCCGTGGCGACGGGCGAGACCGTGGTGCGCGAGACGCTCCTGCCCGGCGCGGTGCTCACCCGCGTGGCCGCCAGCCACATCCGGGTCGGCACGTTCCAGTTCTTCGCGACGCGGGGCGACGCAGAAGGCGTTCGGATGCTCGCCGACCACGTGGTCGCCCGGCACTATCCAGAGGCCGCTGCAGCCACGAATCCCTATCGGGCGCTCTTAGAGGGCGTCGTCGGCCGTCAGGCCGACCTCGTCGCCCGGTGGCTGCACGTCGGCTTCGTCCACGGGGTGATGAACACCGACAACATGTCGGTCGCCGGCGAGACGATCGATTACGGCCCTTGCGCGTTCCTCGATGCCTACGATCCCCGGACGGTCTACAGCTCCATCGATCGGAACGGGCGATACGCCTACGGGCAGCAGCCGCGCATCGCGCTCTGGAACCTGACGCGGCTCGCCGAGACCCTGCTGCCTCTGCTCGCCGCGGACGAGACGCAGGCGGTTGCCGAGGCGGAGGCGGCCCTCGGCGGCTTTGCGCCGCGCTTCGAAGCTGCCTATCGCAGCGGCCTCGGCCGCAAGCTCGGCCTCGCCGAGGTCCGGGACGGCGACTCCGCCCTGGCGAGCGACCTGCTCGAGCGGATGGCCGCGAACCAAGCCGACTTCACCCTGACGTTCCGCACCCTCTGTGCCGCCGCGGAGCGGCCGGAAGCCGACGCGGCGGTGCGCGACCTGTTCGTCGATCCCACCGCATACGATGCCTGGGCGGTGGGCTGGCGCGCGCGGCTGGCGCAGGAGGCGCGTGAGCCGGCCGAGACCGCCGCCGCGATGCGGGCGGTCAACCCGGCCTTCATCCCGCGCAACCACCGCGTCGAGGCGATGATCGAGGCGGCCGTGGAACGGGGCGATTTCGCGCCGTTCGAGGCACTCCTGGCCGTCTTGTCCCGTCCCTACACGGAGCAGCCGGGCGACGCCGCCTTCGCGGAGGCGCCGGAGGGCGGGGGCGTGGGCTATCGCACCTTCTGTGGCACCTGAGACGAGGCGCAGCCGGTCACTGCTTCGGCCACGTGAAGATCTCGTGCACGTTTCCGTGGTGCAGAAACCAGTGGACACGGGTTTCTGGATTGAACCCGTGATTTCGGTACGAGTGGGCGATCACAGAGACGAGGGTTTCCGCTGCCGACCGATCATGGATGTCGTAGGCCAGAAGCTGCGGGGCGCCGCCATCCACGCGGGCAAGATCGCGGACGAGAATCGAATACGACATATCTCCCCTCCTTTCGACCAAAACAGTCTACGCAAAATTATATCTTCAACTCCAGGAATGTTCATGGAAGCCTTGTGTAAAGGTTAAGCAATCTTAACCGAATGTCATTGATTTGATTGATCATTATCCGCGATGTTCCAGCTGGACCATCCCAGGTCGTCGCCCACGCCGATCCGGGATGATGACGCGCCGGCGCCCGGCGAGGCGGACGAGGGACCCGAAGGCCATGGTGAAGCGGAACCTCGCGCGGTTCGCGGCCACGGCCCTCGCGCTGCTCGTCGCCCTGCCCGACGCACGGGCGGCCGGGATCGTCGTCGCCTCCAAGCTCGACACGGAGGGCGGGGTCCTCGGGAACATCATCCTGCAGGCTTTGAAGTCCAAGGGCCTCCCGACTGTCGACAGGATCCAGCTCGGCGCCACGTCGATCGTGCGCCAAGCCCTGATCGAGGGTCAGGTCGACATCTACCCGGAATATACCGGCAACGCGGCGTTCTTCTTCGGGAAAGCGGATCTGCCGGTCTGGAAGGACCCGGACGCCGCCTACCAGACGGCCCGGAGCCTGGACCGCGCGGCCAACGACCTCATCTGGCTGACGCCGGCCTCGGCCAACAACACCTGGGCGATCGCGGTGCGCCAGGACGTCGCGCAGGCTGCCGACCTGAAGACGATGAGCGATTTTGGCCGCTACGTGGCCGGCGGCGGCGCGATCAAGCTCGCCGCCTCGTCGGAATTCGTGACCGCCCCGGCCGCGCTCCCGGCCTTCGGCAGGACCTACGGCTTCGCCCTCAGGCCGGAGCAGCTCATCATCCTGGCGGGTGGGGATACCGCCGCCACGATCGCCGCGGCGGCGCGCGGCACCTCCGGAACCAACGCGGCCATGGTGTTCGGTACCGACGGTGGTCTCGCCGTCGCGCGCCTCACGGTGATGGCGGACGACAAGGGCGTCCAACCCGTCTATCAGCCGGCGCCGGTCGTCCGCGGGGCCGTCCTCAAGGCCCATCCCGAGATCGCCACCGTGCTGGACCCGATCTTCCGCAGGCTCGATCTGGCCACGCTCCGAGACCTCAACGGCCGCGTTCAGATCGGCGGCGAACCGGCCTCCGCCGTCGCAGCGGATTTCCTCAGCCGGAACGGCTTCGTGCCGTGAGCGGACTTGCATCGGCAAGCCGCACGGTACACGCGGGCATGGCGCCGGCCCTTTCGGCGGACGCGTCGTCCCCTCCTCTCCGTGCCAAGGCAGGATCGCTGTCGTGCCCCGTGGACTAGCCGACGCACCGTTCGCTCCCGTCCGTGTCAGACCGCGGCCCCTGGCTGCGGGCACGACGCCCACTTTTGCTGGCACCGCTCGAAAACGGGTCGCGCGCCGTTCCCCGCCCCCTGAGGCTTTCGGCGCTTGAGGATGGACGGATCCGCCCCGACCCGGCTCGGGCGCCCAAGGATCGATCCCCTGGGGTCGGCCTTCGCCGTGGTTCTGGGGCTGAGCTTGTCGGCCCTGCCGCTGATGACCGAACGGCCGAACCGGATCGCGTCAGGCACCGCGCTGATGGCCTGGTCGGCCCTCCCGTCCGGTCAGGCGCTGATCCTCGGATGCGTCGTCGCCCTTGCCCTGCCGCTGGTGGCCCTGCGGGGAACACCGACCCGGCGCCTGGCGGCCGTCTTCGCGGTCCTCCTGATCCTCGGCCTCGTGGCCGGCTGGGCGGCCGACCACTTGACGCCGCCCGGCGACCGGTACAGCCGGGTCGCACCGGATGCGGGCTGGTGGCTGGCCTTCGTGACGGCGGCCCTCGCGGTCGGCGACGGGCTGGCGCGGCTGCGTCCAGGACCGATCCTGCGGATCGCGCTGCTGGCGGGCGCGGTCGCCCTGACCGGCCTCGCCCTGCGATCCGGGTTCTGGAACAACCTCTCGATCCTGCGGGAATACACCAGCCGGTCCGACACCTTCGGCCGGGAGTTGCGGACCCATGCCGGGCTCGCCCTCGCCTCCGTGGCCGCGGCCAGCGCGGTCGGGATCCCGGCGGCCATTCTGGCGCGCCCGGTCCCGGCGCTGCGCGCGGGGATGCTCACCGTCCTCAACGTCGTGCAGACCATCCCGTCCATGGCGCTGTTCGGCATGCTGATCGCGCCGCTGGCCTGGGTCGGCCGGGAGGTCCCGGGCGCATCCGCTTTGGGCATCGCGGGAATCGGCGCCGCGCCGGCCTTCCTGGCCCTGTTCGCCTACGCGCTCCTGCCCCTGGCCGCCGCGACCGTCGCGGGCCTGGACGCGGTGCCGTGGCCGGTGCGTGACGCCGCCCGGGGCGTCGGCATGACCGCGCGGCAGCGCCTGCTCCAGGTGGAGATACCGCTGGCCCTCCCGGCGATCCTGACGGGGATCCGCATCGTCCTCGTCCAGAACATCGGGCTCGCTGTGATCGCGGGGCTCGTGGGCGGCGGCGGCCTCGGCGTGTTCGTCTTCCAGGGCATCAGCCAGACCGCGGGCGACCTCGTCCTGCTCGGGGCGCTGCCGACCGTCGCCATGGCGAGCGGCGCCGGCGTCCTGCTCGACGCGGTCATCGATCTGAGCCGCGGCCGCGCGGCGGAGCGGCTGCCATGATCGAACTCGCAGGGGTCAGCCGCGTCTTCGGGGGGCGGACGGTCGTGGCCGACGTCACACTCCGGGTCGAGGCCGGGACGATCCTGACGGTGGTCGGCACCTCGGGGTCGGGCAAGACAACCCTGCTGCGGATGATCAACCGCCTGATCGAACCCAGCGCCGGGACGATCCGGATCGCCGGGCGGGACATCCGGGACATGCCCCCCCATCGCCTGCGGCGCGGGATCGGCTATGCCATCCAGGGACACGGCCTGTTCCCCCACCGCACCGTGGCGGAGAACATCGCGGTGGTGCCGAACCTGCTCGGCTGGGAGAGCGGGCGGATCGCCGCCCGGGTCGACGAACTCCTCGGCCAGTTCAACCTCGATCCGGCGGAATACCGGAACCGCTTGCCGGCGGCCTTGTCCGGAGGCGAGCAGCAGCGGATCGGCGTCGCCCGGGCTCTCGCGGCCGAGCCGCCGATCCTGCTCATGGACGAGCCCTTCGGCGCCCTCGACCCGATCATCCGCGGCCGCGCCCAGGCGGATCTGCGGGCCATCCAGACGCGCTACGGCACCACGATCGTGCTCGTGACCCACGACATGGACGAGGCCCTGCACCTCGGCCACCGGATCGCCGTGATGGACGGGGGGCGCCTGGTCCAGGAAGCCGCCCCGGCCGACCTGATCGGCGCGCCCGCGACCGCGTTCGTCGGCGAACTCCTCGGCAGCGGCGACCGGGCCTTCCAACTCATGGCCCTGCGCGTCGTGGACGCCCTCGTCGAGCCCGGTCCTGCGCCGGGGCCGCCCATCCCGGCCGGAACCTCCGTGCGCGCCGCCCTGGCGGAGAGCCTGTGGTCCCGGCGCCCGGCCCTGCCGGTCAGCCGCGACGGCGTGGTCCTGGGACGGGTGACGCGGGCGGTCCTCGAGGCGCAGGGCGGGCGGCCGTGAGCCGGGTCGCACCGCTGACCTGGGCGGCGCTCCTCGCCCTGCTCGGCGCGTTCCTGCTCACGCCGGAGAGCTTCGCGCCCCTTTTCCGTCCCTTCGCCCCCGGCGACACCCCGCCGATCTACGCACAGACGCCCCTATGGACGCTGGCCGTCGACCACCTCTTGCTGGTCGCCGCCGCCACCCTGGCGTCGACCGGGATCGCCCTCGGCCTCGCCATCGCGGCCACCCGGCCGGCCGGGCGCGAGATGCTGCCCTTCGCCCGTTTGGTGACCCGGATCGGCCAGACCTTCCCGCCCGTGGCGGTCCTGGCCCTGGCCGTGCCGATCTTCGGCTTCGGCGCCGTCCCGACCCTCATCGCCCTCGTGCTGTACGGCCTGCTGCCGATCTTCGAGACCGCCCTGACCGGGCTCGACGGCCTCGATCCGGCCCTGATGGAAGCCGCACGCGGGATGGGCATGACCGACCGCCAGCGCCTCGTCCAGGTCGAGCTGCCCCTGGCCTTGCCGATGATCCTGTCGGGCATTCGCCTCGCGGCCGTGATCGGGCTCGCCACGGCCACGATCGGCTCGACGGTGGCGGCCAGCACCCTCGGCGAAGTGATCGTGTCCGGCCTCCTCTCGGGCAACACCGCCTACGTGCTCCAGGGCGGCCTCGTCGTGTCGGCGCTGGCGCTCCTGATCGATGGCGGCTTCCGCCGCCTTGAGCGTGCCGCCGCGCGCCGGGCTGGATTTCGTTCCTAGAGGCGACTAGAAAGCCGGCGGGGCCGTACGCGCGGTCCTGGGGCTTGGAATCCCCTGTCTGATGGTTGGTGCCGACCACAACGGCACCCGCTCCTGGCCACACGGTCGGGGAGCCTGCGACGCATGTCCAGGCGTTCCGGCGCTAAAGGTCGTAGGGACCGTTCAGACACGGTTTTCCAACTCCCCGACTCGGGGTGGTCGAAGGCTCGTTCGCGGGGGCGGACCGCGGATCGAGGGCCGCCGGGAGGGTGGACCATGGGTTCCCGCGATCCCGATACGCGCGCAAACCAGTTCGCCCGCCTGCGCGCGGCCTACGAGGCCCGCCCGGGCCGCCCGCGTCCCGACGCCCCCTGCAACAGCGCGCACCACTCGCGCGCGCTCCTGGGACGAATCCTCGTCGTGCTGGGCGGCTTGCAGGACGGGGCGGGCGTGACGTCGAACGGACCGGACGGCAAGACGCGCGCCCGGCCGTAGCGTCGCGGGACGTGGCGCATGACGTCTCGTGCGCCGGTCCATGGGCAGGACCTGTCCCGCGAACCGGACCATCGACGAGGAGACGCTGCGCCGTCGCCACACTTCGCCGGCGCTCGGTCCGTAATGTCCGATATTTTTCATCAAAAATCTGTGATCGTTGCTATATATTGAATAATCGTCATATATTAATTAGTATTCATGTGACGCGCCTGATTCGGTCGTCCGTCGTTCGGCAGTGCGATCGATACCGATCGGTCTCGAATGCGTCGGACTGGGAGGTCGCCATGACACGAAGGGCAATTCACGCAGCATCCCACGCGGGCATCCCCGCCGCGACACTCTGCCTGCTTCTTCTCGGCACGATCATGGCCCGTGCCGAAGACATTCCACGGGAGGGTGACTTCCGGATCACCTACACGTCGACCAGTGTATTCGCACCTAAACCTGTCTCGATCGGCGGAAATCGAACGGCTTCGGCGACGATCTACATGATGACCGCCGTGAACGAATCAGGGGGCCGGCTCCTGCACAACATGGCGGGGCGCTGCACCTCGGCGCCGATCATCGACAGCGGCGCCAAGACTCTGGAGAACCACGGGTACTGCGACTACGTCGACGCCGACGGAGACCACGTCTTCGAGAAGTGGGACTATCCGGTCCAGCCGCTGGGGGCGGCGATCGAGGGGACGGGCGAGTGGCTCGGCGGCACCGGCAAGTTCGCGGGCCTGTCCGGTACCATGAAGATCCGCTCCCGCCGGCTGAACTCCCCGACCGAGGGTGCCATCCAGGTCGTCGGCGAGAAGCTCGGCAGCTACAGCCTCGCCAACACGGTAGCCAGCGCGAAACCGAACTGACGCGCGCGACACGACGCGACAGGCGGGTCGACTTGGCGGTATGAGGCCGCCCATGACGCCCGCCGACCGCGACCGGTTCGAAAAATGCCTCGCGCTCTCCGCGCAGGGCGCCACGGCCGGCGAGCGCGCGGCCGCGCGCGCGGCCGCCGAGCGCATCGCCCGGGGCGCAGGCCTCACCC
>NZ_JBFULS010000032.1:0-56753 GCF_054049775.1 Methylobacterium sp. P5_C11
GCCCAGAGCGCCGCGCCGACGATGCCCAGAGCGCCGCGCCGACGATCGTCTCGGGCAGCGGCAGGGGCAGGGCGGCCTGGCCGCAGCGTCGGATCAGCCGCGCGACGGTGGCGGCCGGGAGGCCGATCCCGCCCTCCGCCTCGGGCACCAGCGCCAGCGGCAGGCCGCCCGCGGCGAGCGCCGTCCAGAGATCGCCGGGCCAGGCGTCCGCATCCGTGGCCCCGTCGCAGGCCGACAGCAGCGTCGGCGTGAGGTTCTGGGCGAGCAGCCGCTCGACCTGATCCAGGACGATCCTGGCAAGCTCGTCGCCGGCACCGTCCGCCGCGTGTTCGGTCCCGCTCATCGCAGCCCCAGCCCCCGGGCGATGACGCCGCGCAGGACCTCACGGGTGCCGCCGCGCAGCGTGAAGGACGGCGCCCGCAGGGTCACGCCGCCCAGCGCCTCGCGGAAGGCGTCGCCCTGCGCCGTGAGGCTCGGCTCGACCGGCACGAGCCGCCGGGCGATCTCCGGCACCGCGCGCTCGAAGCTGTTGCCGACGTCCTTGACCAGAGCCGCCTCGACGCCCGGCACGATGCCCCGGTCGAGGAGGCGGGCCACCGAGGCCGACATGCCCAGCAGCGCGGTGAGCTGCGCCACCATCCGCCCGGTCTCGACCGCCTGGAACCGGTCCGGTTCCGGCCCGATCCGGTCGATGAGTTCGACGAGCAGCCGGTAATCCGACAGGAAACGGTCCGGCCCCGAGCGCTCGAAGGCGAGTTCCTCCGTGACGAGACCCCAGCCCGCGCCCTCGGCGCCGACCCGCATCGCGTCGGCGACGCGGTAATCGGTGAAGAACACCTCGTTGAACTCGTGGTGGCCCGACAGGTCGAGGATCGGCCGCACCGTCACCCCGGGGGCCGCCATGTCGACGATGAACTGGGTCAGGCCGCCGTGCCGGTCCGGCCCGGGCTCCCCCGTCCGGACGAGGGCCAGCAGGTAATCGACCTGATGGGCGTTCGTCGTCCAGATCTTGGAGCCGTTGATCACCCAGCCGTCGCCGTCGCGCACCGCGCGCGTCCGCACCGCGGCGAGGTCCGAGCCGGAATTCGGCTCGCTCATGCCGATGCCGAAGGCGCAGTCGCCCCGGCAGATGCGCGGCAGGATCGCCCGCTTGGCCGCCTCGGTGCCGTGCCGCAGGATCTGCGGTCCGGATTGGCGGTCGGCGATCCAGTGCGCGCCGCAGGGGGCGCCGGCGGCCAGCATCTCCTCCGTGACGACGAAGCGGACCAGGCCGGAGCGGGCGTGACCGCCATAGCTTTCCGGCAGGGTCAGGCCGATGAACCCGGCCGCCCCCGCGCGCCGGCTGAAGGCGGCGTCGAAGGTCGTCCAGGAGGTCCGGTGCGGCACGAAATGCCCGGCCGCCAGCTCGGCGTCCAGGAAGGCGCGGACGGAAGCGCGGGCGGCCTCGGCCTCGGCCGGAAGCGGCTCGGCATTGAAGCGGAAACTCTGCATCGGGGTTGTGTACTCGGCCGATCGTGCGGGTGGCGCCGGATCGCGCCGCTCAGCTCCCGTCGCGGCCCTGGAGGCCGGGAAAGAAGATCTCCTGCCAGTCGCTCGGCACCTTCCGCAGGAAGCCCTGCGTCGCCATCGCCTTGGCGAGGTTGACCATGCCCTTCGGCGCCACGTCGTAGACGATGGTCCCGTCGGTGAGGATCGCCTCGACCTGGGCGCGATCGATCTGAACCTGCTCGGAGGCGAGATAGATCGCCGCCGCGCGTTTCGGATCGCTGCGGATCAGCGCCACCGCATCCTCCATCCCGGCCAGGATCGCCTGCGCGACCTTCGGATTCGCATCGACGAAGCCCTGCTTGGCGTTCAGCGTCGCGGCGGTGATGTCGCCGTCGCCGATCAGGCCGGTGGAGGTCATGATCGCGCGCAGCTTGGGGTCCGCGCGCAGGACCTGCGTGAACGGCGGCGTCGAGAAGTAGCCGGCGATGCCCTGGCCGGCCCGCATGGCCGCGGTGGCGTCCGGATGCGGCAGGCTCACCATCAGCGCGTCGGCCTTGGCGGCATCGCCGAGCTGCTGCGCCGCCGCGATCCGCAGCAGGATCGCCTGGGGCGAGTTGAAGGCCGGGACCGCGATCTTGTCGCCGAAGGTGAAGTCCTTGAGCGCGGTGACGCCGGGCTTGCCGGTGAACAGCGTGTAGACGACCGAGCTCAGGGCGGTGAGGCTCTTGATCTGCTGGCGCCCGCGGGTCTTGTCCCAGGCGATCAGGGCGCCGGCGGAGCCGAGGGTGCCGAGCTCGACGCTGTCGGAGAGCAGCGCGTCGTTCATCGCCGTCGAGCCGCTGAAGCGGGTCAGCGTGACCGACAACCCGTCGAGCCCCGCCGCCTTGGCGCGCTTGTCGAACAGGCCTTCGCTCTGCGCGATCATCACCGGCAGGTAGACGAGGCCGTATTGCAGGCCGATGCGGACGGACGTCGTCTCGGCGCGCACCGCTCCCCCGACGACCGGTAGCATCAGCGCGGCGGCGAGGAGGCGCGCGGCGACGGCCGCGAGGCGGATCGGCATCGGCATTCCTCCCGGACAGGGCCGCATGTGTCGCGCGGTCTCCGGTGCCGGTCGGTCAGGCCAATCCGGCACGCGGAGAGTAGGGCAGAGGGCGGATCCGGCTTCAACCGCCATCGCCCATCTGTTGAAGAATATCACATGTGTGATGGAAGGCCGCGATCGCTCCGGCGCTATACTGCCGCCACGCGGCGACGCAGGCTCATGCCGCCGCCACCGGGGGATGCGCCGACCATGCGCCGCGAACACCACGAACCCTGTCGCGGACGAAAGGGGTCGGTTCGACCCGGGGGGCGAGCGGTGCCGATCCCGGGAACACGGTCCCGCGGGTTCGGGCGTGGGTGAGCGCGGCCGGACATCCGGCGCGATCGACGCGGGCCATGCGTGCACGGACCTGACCGTCGGGGCCGATCCGGCCGGCTCGGATCTGACCCTGGTGAAGTCCGCCGGACGGGTACTGCAGATCCTGGAGCTGTTCGACGAGATCCAGCGCGAGGCGCGCGTCTCCGAGATCGCGACCCGGCTGAACGTCCCGCAATCCTCGACGTCGGTGCTGCTGAAGAGCCTCGTCCGCCTCGGCTACCTCGACTACGACCCGGCGAGCCGCAGCTTCCTGCCGTCGCCCCGGGTGGCGCTCCTGGGCGCGTGGCTCGACAAGGGGCCGGTGCGCGACGGCAGCCTCGTGCGGATGCTCGAGCACCTGTCGGAGCGCGCGGGCGGCACAGTGATCCTCGCCGCGCGCAACGCGATCTTCTCGCAATACGTCCACGTCCTGCAGGCGCGCACCGCCATGCGCTTCCACGTCCCGCCCGGCACGCGCCGCCTCGTCATCTGGTCGGCGACCGGCACCGCGCTCCTCGCCGACAGCCCCGAGGCCGAGATCGGCCCGCTGGTCCGCCGCACGAACGCGGAGGCCCCGCCGGAACAGCCGCCGATCGCGCTCGCGGCCGTTCTGGCCAACCTGGCGCGGCTGCGGCGGGATGGGCACTTCTTCTCCCGCGGCCTCGTCACGCCGGGCGCCGGCTCGATCGCGGTGCCGCTGCCCAGGCGCATCGACGGCAAGGGCCGCCCTCTGGCGGTCGCGGTGTCCGGTCTGCTCGACGACTTCGTGCGTCGGGAAGCGGAGATCGTCGCGACGATCCACGACGCGGTCGCGCGGTTCCTGCCGGAGGAGCCGGGACACGACAGTCAGGCCGACGGCCTGGACGGGCGCGACAGGCCGCCTCTCCCGCTCGGGCGAGGGGACCCGCGCCTCATTCTGTGACGATGGCGTCGCTGTCGTGGACCGTGGCCGGAGGATCCGTCGCGGCCCTTAACCCTTTGTTTGACCCGTTCTCGCGCCGAACCGGTGACCGCGTCGGCGAAGAGCGCTCCCAGGCCGGCCGGCTTTGGCCTCCGAGGCCCGTGCACGGCTGCAGATCAAGGATTGCGGGGCTGCAGAGCACGGCTCCGCGCTAGTGAAGCTCAGAGCCCTGCAGCCTCGAACGCGACCAAGCGGAGACGTCATCATCGTGCCCGGCGCCCCAACCGCGCGCAGTTCCGAGCCGCCCGAGACGCCGTCGCGTCCGACGCTCACCGGCAATGCCGCCCTCGGCGTGACGCAGATCATCCTGTGGGGCGGCACGTTCTTCCTCACCGCGGTCGTCTCGGACCCGATCGTGGCGGATACCGGCTGGCCGCAGGCGATGGTGGTGGGCGCACTCTCGCTGGCGATCTTCGTCTCTAGCCTTCCGGCGCCCTTCGTCGGCCGCATGATCCGGCATCGCGGCGGACGGCCGGTCCTGGTGGTCGGCGCCCTGATCGTCGCCGCAGGTCTGGCTCTGATGGCGGCCGCGCAGAGCCTGCCGGTCTTCCTGATCGCCTGGGTGATCGCCGGCCTCGGCATGTCGGCGAGCCTCTACGACCCGCTCTTCGCGGCGATCGGCCAGGCCTATGGCGGTGCCGCGCGCGGGGCGATGACCCAGATCGCGATCTCGTCGGGCTTCGCTGTGTCACTGTGCTGGCCCGCGACGCGCGTCCTGGTCGATCACGTCGGCTGGCGCGGAGCCTGCCTCACCTACGCGATTCTGTGCGGCGCCGTGGTGGTACCGCTCTTCGCCTGGGCGCTCCCGTCCCTGCGCCGGGTCGCGGTCGAGCCGGCGGTGGCGCCCCGGCCCTACGAGCCGGCCGGCTCGGCCGGAGCCGCGCGCCTGCCGGCCGAGCGCCTCCTCGCCGTGACCTTCACGATGGCGGCGATGATCATGACCGCCGCCTCGGTGCAACTGCTCAACCTGCTCCAGATCCTGGGCGTCGGCGGGACCGCTGCGGTGGCCCTGACCGGCCTGATCGGTCCCGCCCAAGTGGGCGTGCGCGTCGTCGAACTCGCCTTCGGGCGCCGCGCCCATCCGGCCTGGTCCCTGCTGCTGTCGAGCGCCAGCGTCGGGCTGGGGCTCCTGCTGCTGGCGACGATCCCGTCCCTGGCGTGGCTCGCGATGCTGCTCTATGGCGCTGGCAACGGCATGCGCACCGTCGTTCGGGGCACGCTGCCGCTGGCGCTCTACGGACAGGGCGAATACGCGGCCGCGATGGGCCGGCTCGCCCGCCTCCCGCTCCTCGGCCAGGCGATCACGCCCCTGGCCTGCGGCTACATCGCCGAAGCGTTCGGCCTCCTGCCGCTGCTGGAGGTGATGCTGGCTGTGGCGGCGATCAATCTCGGCCTGTCCCTCTGGGTGTTCGGCTTCGCGATGCGCCGCCCGAGCGTGCCGGCCTGATCGGCGGGGGTAGACCCGATTTTGCCTGATTGACAGATTGTCGGACGATGTGCTCCATTCTGCTCGCGGATGAGATGCATCCGCGAGGAAGAGCCGGGTCAACCGGCCGCCTGAAGGAAACGCCCGCATGGACGCAGAGATCTACAAGATCTACGCGATCAAGTACGCGCATCATCACCGTATGGCCCGCGAAAACTTCATCGGCGGGGACATCCACGATGGCCCGATGCCGATTGATTACTTCGTCTGGGTCGTGGTCGGCGGCGGCAGGACGATCGTCGTCGACACGGGCTTCGACCGGGCGATGGCGACGAAGCGGGGCCGCGACATCGTGCGGCCGGTCGAGGAGGGCTTGGCCCGGATCGGCATCGACCCACTGCAGGTCGAGGACGTCGTCCTGACCCATCTGCACTACGACCATGCCGGCAACCACGACCTGTTTCCGAAGGCCCGCTTCCATGTCCAGGAACGCGAGATGGCCTTCTGCACCGGCCGGTGCATGTGTCACCCGGAGGTCCGCCACCCCTTCGCCGCCGAGGACGTGAAAGTGATGGTGGACCGGCTGTTCGATGACCGCGTCCGCTTCCGCGAGACGACCGACACGCTCTATCCGGGGATCACCCTTCACCGGGTCGGCGGCCACTCGGACGGCCTGCAGATCGTCCGGGTCCGGACCGCGCGCGGCTGGGTCGTGCTGGCCTCCGACGCCGCGCACTTCTACGCCAATATCGGACGCCGGCTCGCCTATCCGATCGTCTACAACGTCGGCGACATGTTCGAGGGCTACCGGACTGTCCGGCGTCTGGCCGAGTCCGAGGATCACATCATCCCGGGACACGATCCGCAGGTTCTCGCGATCTACCCGCCGGCAGCCGACGACGTCGCCGGCTGGATCGCGCGCGTCGACCTGCCCCCGACCGCTTCACCGACCACCTGACCGGAGGATTCCATGATCGTCGAGATGCGCGTCTACTACTGCGCCCCGACCCGCTTGCCGGCCCTGCTGGAGCGGTTCCGCTCCACGACGCTCGGCTTCTTCCAGAAATACGGCATCGAGCAGATCGGCTTCTGGACCACACTCGTCGGTCCCGACAACCACGCGCTCACCTACCTGCTCAAGTGGGACGACATGGCGCAGCGCGAGGCTCGCTGGAACGCGTTCCAGGCCGATCCGGACTGGATCGCCGCCCGCGCCGAGACCGAGAAGGACCGGCCGATCGTCGCCCGGATCGAGAACACCTTCCTCACCCCCACGGACTTCTCTGCCCTGCGCTGACGGGGACACGCGACGCCGGACCCGTCCGGTGGTCGCCCAGAAGGACAGTCACGGCATGGAACAGAGAACCATCGGCTTCATCGGTCTCGGCATGATGGGCGACCCCATGAGCCGGTGCCTCGCCAAGGCGGGGCACGCGCTCCGCCTGCTCGACGCGGATGCGGCCCGGACCGACGCGCTCGGCCGGGACCTTGGCGCGACGACCCTGACGCGGGAGAACGCGGCCGGGCTCGACCTGCTGATCACGATGCTGCCGAACTCGGCCATCGTCGAGGCGGTGCTGCTCGATGGGGGCTGGGCCGACGCGCTCACGGCCGGCGCCACCGTGATCGACATGAGCTCGTCGGAGCCGGTGCGGTCCCGCGCCCTCGGCGAGCGGCTTGCCGGAAAAGGGCTCGGCTATCTCGATGCGCCGGTCTCGGGCGGCGTGCGGCGGGCGGTGGACGGCACGCTCGCGATCCTCGTCGGCGGCGAGGCGGATCTCCTCGCCCGCTGGCGGCCGGTGCTGGAAGTGATGGGCACCTCCGTCCTGCATATCGGCCCGGCGGGAGCGGGCCATGCCGCCAAGGCGCTGAACAACTTCGTCTCCGCCGCGGGCCTGCTCGCCACCGTCGAGGCGCTGCACGTGGCGCAGCGCTTCGGGATCGCGCCGGAGGCCATGACCGATGTGCTCAACGCCTCGTCCGGGCGCAGCAACACCTCCGAGAACAAGGTGAAGCAGTTCATGCTCAGCGGCAGTTTCGCCTCGGGCTTCTCGCTGAAACTGATGGACAAGGATCTCGGCATCGCCGGTGCCCTGGCCGAGTCTGTCGACTACCCGCTCGGGTTCGGCCGGCACTGCATCGAGACCTGGCACGCGATCGCCGGGGTGGTCGAGCCCACGGCCGACCACACCGAGATGTACCGCCTGCTGGCCAAGGGGGCATGAGACGATGGCGCTCCCGGATCTGAGCCGCTTCTACATCGACGGAGCCTGGGTCGAGCCGGCCGCGGGCCGGCCGTTCCCGCTGATCGATCCCGCCACCGAGACGGCGTTCGGCACCCTCGCGCTCGGCAATGCCGAGGACGTCGACCGGGCCGTCCGCTCGGCCCGCGCCGCCTTCCCGGCCTTCTCGGAGACGGCGCCCGCCGCGCGCGTCGCGCTGCTGCGCCGGATCCTCGCGCTCTTCGAGGAGCGGTTCGAGACCTTCGCCGAGACGATCCGGCAGGAGATGGGCTCGCCCATCGGTTTCGCCCGCAAGGGTCAGGCGGCGCGGGGGCCGGCGCACCTCAGCGCGCTGATCGAGGTGATGGAGCGCTTCGCCTTCGAAGAAGATCGCGGCACCACCCGGATCCGGCGCGAGCCGATCGGCGTCTGCGGCCTGATCACGCCGTGGAACTGGCCGATCAACCAGATCGTCGTGAAGATCGCCCCGGCGCTCGCGGCCGGCTGCACGATGGTACTGAAGCCCAGCGAGTACTCGGCCGTCAGCGCGATGCTGTTCGCGCAGGTCCTGCACGACGCGGGCGTGCCGCCGGGCGTGTTCAACCTCGTGAACGGGGACGGCCCCGGCGTCGGCGCCGCGATCGCCGCACATCCGGGGATCGACATGGTCTCGTTCACCGGATCGACCCGCGCCGGGATCGAGATCGCCCGGGCGGCGGCCCCGACCATCAAGCGTGTCGCGCAGGAGCTCGGCGGCAAGTCCGCCAACATCCTGCTCGAGGACGTCGACTTCGAACAGGCGGTCCGGCGCGGCGTCGCGGCCTGCTGCACCAATTCCGGCCAGTCCTGCTCCATCCCGACGCGGATGCTCGTGCCCAGGGCGCGCATGGACGAGGCGGCCGCCATCGCGGCCGAGGCCGCGTCCGGTTTCAGGCTCGGCCCGACCGCGGATCCCGAGACCGACCTCGGCCCGGTGGTCAATCGCAGCCAGTACGAGCGGGTCGTGGGGTTGATCCGCACCGGCATCGCGGAGGGCGCGCGGCTCGTCGCCGGCGGCCCGGAGCGGCCGGACCACCTCGCCCACGGCTTCTACGTCCGCCCGACCGTGTTCGCCGACGTGACCCCCGACATGACCATCGCGCGCGAGGAGATCTTCGGCCCGGTCCTGTCGATCCTCGCCTACGACAGCGAGGACGACGCGGTGGCGATCGCCAACGGGTCGCGCTACGGGCTCGCCGCCTACGTGCAGGGGCGGGACCGCGACCGGGCGCGCGCGGTGGCGCGGCGGCTGATCGGCGGGCAGGTCCACATCAATTATCCGCCCCCGGACGTCCACGCGCCCTTCGGCGGCTACCGCCAGTCCGGCAACGGCCGGGAATGGGGCGAGGCGGGCCTCCTCGAATACCTCGAGACCAAGGCGATGATCGGCTTCGGCCTCGATTGACCAGCGCCGGCCTCTCGGCCCGCGCACGACGGCCGGCGGCTTCGCGCGTCGGCCACGATCAGGAGAACGATATGTCCGACGAGAGCGAGCTATTCGGCAAGGGTTTCGAGAACCGGAAGACCGTCCTCGGTGCCGCCCACGTGGAAAAATCCTGGGCCAACGCCGACGCGTTCAATCGCCCGGTCCAACAGCTGGTGACCGAATATTGCTGGGGCGCGGTCTGGGGCGACAAGACGCTGCCGTTCAAGACCCGCAGCATGCTCAACATCGCGATGCTGACCGCGATGAACCAGCACCACGAACTCGCGGTCCACGTCAAAGGCGCCCTCAACAACGGCGTGACGAAGGACGAGATCCAGGCGGTGCTGATGCAGGCACTCGTCTATTGCGGCGCCCCGGCGGCGCTCGCCGCCTTCCGGACCGCATCCGCGGCGATCGCCTCGTGGGACGCGGAGCAGGCCGGCGGACGCTGATCCCGCGGACCGATGCGCGGGCGCAAGCCCGCGCCTCCAGCACCGACGCAGTCAAAAAAATGCGCGGCACGATCACAGGGAGGGAGACGCCATGACGGTCACGTCGGCAGCCTTGGCAACGGATTCGGCGGGAGCGGTCTCGCCCGCGTCCCAGTCGATCGAGGAGAGGCGTCGGAGCGCTATCCGGGGTGCGTTCTTCTCCGAATACATCGACATGTTCGACATCTACCTGCCGGTGGTCGCGCTGGCGCCGGTGATGTTCATGTTCCAGCCGAAGAACCTGTCCCCTCAGGTGGAGACGGTCCTGGCGTCGCTGGTCTTCATCACCACCTTGCTCGGCCGCCCGATCGGCGCCCTGATCTTCGGTCTCATTGCCGACAGGGTCGGGCGCCGGGCCGCCTCGATCTACTCGGTGGCGGGCTTCGGCGTGATCACGCTGCTGATCGGCCTGCTGCCCGGCTACGAGACGCTCGGCCTCGCCTCGTACATCCTGCTGGTCCTGCTGCGGTTCCTCGACGGCATCTTCCTCGGCGGCGGCTACACGGGGGCGATGCCGCTCGCCATCGAGTATTCGAAGAAGGACAAGCGCGGCTTCGTCGGCGGACTGATCATCGCGGGCTTTCCGGCCGCCTATGTCAGCATCAACCTTATCACGATGCTGATGTTCTACCTGTTCCCGCTCAACGGACCCGGGTCGCCCTATACGGTCTGGGGCTGGCGGATCCCCTTCATCGTCGGCGCGGCGCTGGCCGGCCTGCTCGCCCTCTACTACGTCCACAAGGTCTCGGAATCGGAGGTCTGGAAGAAGGAGGCCGCCGCCGGGGCAGTCCAGGCCGAGACGTCGCCCATGTCGGGGCTGCTGTCCGGGAAGGGCGGCCGCGATCTCCTGCAAGTCCTGCTGCTGATGACCGGATTCTGGATGACCCAGAACATCATCACCATCTACATGCCGACCGGATTGCTGGTGAAGACCCTGCACCTCAACGGCTTCGCGCTGACCGCGACGCTGATGATCTGCTACACGATCCTGTTCTTCAGCTATATCGGCTCCGGCCTGCTGGGCCAGCTGATCGGCCGCCGACGCTTCTTCGTCATTGCCGGCCCGCTGATCGCGACCGTCGGCGCGTGGATCCTCTACACGCTGACCGTCACGCCCGAGATGGCGTTCGGGACCCGCGTGCTGCTGGTCAGCGTCCTGGCGGTCATCGTGACGTCGCCCTGGGGCGTGATCGTCACCTACATCAACGAGCGCTTCGCCACGGATGTCCGCGCCACCGGCTTCGGCATCGGGTTCAGCCTCTCGGTGGTGATCCCGTCCTTCTACGCCTTCTACATGGACTGGCTGAGCGCGCTGATGCCGCTCGCGCTGACGCCCGTGGTCCTGCTGATGATCGGCGGCGTGATCGGCACCGTGGGCGCGCTGATCGGCCCCGAGACCAAGGACGTCGATTTCGGCACCGGCCACTGAGCCGGCCGCCGCGCGGAGGACGCAGCATGAACGGGAATCGGATCGGCTTCATCGGGCTCGGCAACATGGGCGGCCGCATGACGCGACGCCTGACCGGGGCGGGCATCGCGGTCGTCGGCTTCGACACAGACCGGGAGGCCGCTTCCCGCTGGGGCGCGACGGCCGCCGCCTCCGCGGGCGCGGTCGTCGGAGAGGCCGACGTGATCCTGATGTCCCTGCCCGACAGCAAGGTGGTCGAGCGCGTCGTCCTCGGCGACGGCGGCATCCTCGCTAGATGCCGGGACGGGCAGATCGTCGTCGATCTCAGCACGGCGGCGGCGAGCTCGACGCGCCGCATCGCCGCCGCCCTGGCCGAGCGCGGCGTCGCCTACGTGGACGCGGGCATCTCGGGCGGCGCGGCGGCGGCCGAGACGGGCACGCTGACCCTGATGGTCGGCGGCGATCCGGCGGTGATCGACCGGCTCGGCTGGGTGTTCGCGCCGATCGCCCGGACGGTCGTCGTCATGGGCGGCTCCGGGGCAGGCCACACGACCAAGCTGCTCAACAACTTCCTGAACGCCGTCAGCCTCGCCGCCACCGCGGAGGTCATGGTCGCGGGCAAGAAGGCCGGGCTCGACCTGCACCGGCTCCTGAAGGTGCTGAACGCCTCCAGCGGCGTCAACTTCGCGACGCTGAACCGTTTTCCGAAGATCGTGGACGGCGATTACCTGGAAGGCGGCCTGACCGGCAGGCTGATGACCAAGGACGTCGTGCTCTACGCCGATCTCCTGCACGAACTCGGGGTCGCCTCACTCAACGCGTCCGGCCCGATGGCGAGCTTCGGCCTCGCCACGGCGCTCGGCTACGGCGACGTCATCTCCAACCGCGTCGTCGATGCCATCGGCGACATTTCCGGCGGCGTCCGGCTCCACGAGAACTGAGAGGATACGATGCAGATCTTCCACGGCCGCGAGAAGAGCGCGAAATCCGAGAGCCGCGGGGCGACCTTCACCGGACAGGTCTGGGCCGACCCGGTGATGCCGTCGACGGGCGGCGTCACCATCAACAACGTCTTCTTCACCCCGGGTGCGCGGACCTTCTGGCACACGCACGCGCAGGGCCAGATCCTGCAGGTGACCGCCGGCAAGGGCTGGATCTGCGTCGCGGGCCAGCCGGCGCAGCCGATCCGGGCGGGCGACACCGTCTGGATCCCCGCGGACGAGCGGCACTGGCATGGCGCGGCCGCCGACAGCTACCTGCTCCACACGGCGATCTCGCTCGGCAAGACCGACTGGCAGGACGAGGTGGTCGAGGCCGATTACGCCGGAGCCACGGCATGACCGGGACCGCGCCGAACCCGGAAGCCCTCCGGCACGCCGTCGCGGAGCAGCTCGGTTACTGGGACGAGGCGCAGGTCGCGCTGGCCGATCTGTCGCCCGGCTTCCTCGACGCCTGGGCTCGGTTGGCGACGGTCCCGGTCCGCAAGAATTATCTCGGCGCGAAGGACCGCGCCCTGATCGCGCTCTCGGCCGCGGCGGCAGCGACCCACCTGTACGCGCCCGGCGTTCGCCGCCAGATCCGCAACGCCCTCGACGCCGGCGCGACGGCCGACGAAATCATGGAGGTCCTGGCGCTGACGGCGACCCTCGGCATCCACGCCTGCAACATCGGCGTGCCGCTGCTGCTGGAGGTGCTGGAGGAGGCCGGCCAGCGGAGCGGCCCCGCGCCGCTGACGCCGCGGCAGGAGCAGCTGAAGGCGGATTTCACCCGCGACCGGGGCTATTGGCACACGTTCTGGGACGGTCTCCTCGAACTCGATCCCGACCTGTTCGAGGGGTATCTCGACTTCTCGGCCTGGCCCTGGCGCCACGGCGTCCTGACGCCGAAGATGAAGGAATTCGTCTACTGCGCCTTCGACGCGGCGGCGACGCACCTCTACGTGCCGGGCCTGAAGATGCACATGAAGAACGCCCTCGGTTACGGCGCGACCCAGGAAGAACTCATGGAGGTCCTCGAGATCGTCAGCCTGATCGGCATGCACGGCGCGGAGCTGGCCGCTCCGATCCTGCGCGACGAACTGGCCGCCCGGCGCCGGGCCTGACGGCCGAACCGGCCGACCGGACGACGGGCGCGACAACAGGCCGGCCTCGGGGCACATCTCGCAGCCTGCCTTGCCACCCGACGGCGCGCCATGCCACCCGTTCGGCTCGATATCGATCCGTGAACGCCAGGCGATGAACAAGATCAGGGCCATCCAGCCGGATACGCTCCGTCGAAAGGTGGAGGACGCAGTGCGCGAGGCGATCACCTCGGGCGTCTACGCGCCTGGCGAGCGGCTGATCGAGCGCGAATTGTGCGAGGGGCTCGGCGTCAGCCGCGCCTCCGTCCGCGAGGCTCTGCGCAGGCTGGAAGCCGAGAAGCTCGTCCATACGGTCCCGCATCGCGGCCCGGTCGTGGCTTCGATCTCGGTGGAGGAAGCGCGCCAGCTCTACGCGCTGCGCGCCGTCCTGGAGGGCTACGCGGCGCACGAATTCGCCATCCAGGCTTCGGACGCGGCGATCCTCGCGTTCGGGCAGGCGGCCCGGCTTCTGCGTGAGGCGGCCGGCAGCGGCGACACCGATCGCGTCCTGCGCGCCAAGGGCGTCCTGTACGATGTCATGCTCAGCAATTGCGGGAACGCTCTGGTCTGCGAGATCCTTCGCGGCTTCTACTCACGGATCAACCTGCTGCGCGCGACATCCCTGATGCATGCCGAGCGGCTGCCACACAGCCTCGCCGAGATCGACGCCCTGGTCGAAGCGTTTCAGGCCCGCGACGCCGCGAAAGCGGAGGCCCTGGCCCGACTCCACGTGACCAATGCGTGCGCGGTCGCCCTGAAGCAACTCGCGTTTCGTACCCAGCAGCAGACGCTCGATGCGGTAAGCTGAGTCGGCGTTGGTCTGTGGCTCAACGGGTCCCCCATCCCGCAGACCGGCAACAAGACTCGCGCCGAAACGTTGATCGACCTGCGCACGGCAGAGGTGACCCACGGGCCGCGGCGCGCGTCCGCGGGGGTCGCGCACGTCCCGCTGGAATGGGTCGACGGCGACAGCCACCGCCGGTCGCTCGAACCTGTCGGGGACGGGCCTCCCGCTCAGGTCGAGGTCCAAGCCTTGGCCGCCCGACCCAAACCGAGCGGCCTCCGGGAAACCCGACGCGGTTCAACACGCAGCTCTGGCCACAGATCGGCGTGGCCGACGCGCCGGTCGCGTGGCGCCGCGCCCTCGACCTTGCCGCGCGCAGCATGAGGCTCCCGGGCGGCTACGACTTCAACGATGACCGGACGGTGTCTGGATCGAAGGCATGGCGCAAGCCGCCCTGACGCTGCGGGCGCTGGGCCGCCGTCAGCAGACGGATCAGCTCCTCGATGGTCTCCGGCGCGAGGTCTCGCCGACGGGGTAGCTCTACGCTTCGAGCATCCCCCGCCTTACAGCGTGGCCAAGCGGCCGCACTACCTGCACGGCGTGTTGAACTGGTTGTGCAAGCCGTTCATCGTCCTGAGGCTGGCAGCACCGTCGATCTACTGGATCTTCGACATCCCGGCCTTCGAGGCGGACTACCTCTCCTTCCTGCGCTACGGCGTTCCCGCCCTCCTGGCGCTTTGGGTCTACGGCGGCTGGATCTCAGGCCGGCGTACGCTGACCCTATTCATGGAGGTGACCCACATCATGACCGCCCTGGCGATCACCCTCAGGCTCGCCTCGGCGGCAATCCGCCCCTTCGGTCGGCCCTTCAAGGTGACCGATAAGGGCGGTGACCGCGCGGTATCGATCGTACGCTGGCGCATGGCGGCGGGGTTCGGAGGGATTGCCCTCCTGTCGGCCGGCTCGATCGGGTGGTCCTTCGCATCCCCCTACGGAGCCACGGAGATCGCGCCGATCGACTTCTTCAACCTGATCTGGGCGGGCGTGGAGATGCTGTTCAGCTTCGTCGCGTTCCTGGTGTGCTTCGAGCGTCCGCGCGGGGCGGAGCGGTTCGTGGTCGGCGAGCCGACCCGGATCGAGGTCGACGGGTCCATGTACTCGGTGACGCTGGCGTGTCTGGGCCTGGAGAGCGCCCTCCTGCAGGCCGTGCTGCCGGACGGCGTGGCGCCCGGGACGCCGATGACGGCATGGATCGAGGAGGCCGGCTGGGTCTCGGCCCGCTTGGCAGAGTCGGTCGATGCCCGGATCGAGATCCGCCTCGACCCCGATTCCCAGCAGCGCAGAGCCCTGATCTTGCGTCTGTTCACAACGGCCATCGATCCCATCGCCCGCAGCGCCGACCTGGGCGTTGCCTTGCGCAGCCTCGCGCATCGATGCTTCCGGGCCGGCTGATCCGGTCCGCTGCGGTGACGCCAGGGGCGCGATCCCGATGCCGACCGTCGCACCGGCCGGGGGCTGCCCCCGGCCGTGCGGCCTGGTGCCGCGCGGGCGGGCCGGAGCAGGTCGCCGGCCCCGGGGGTGGCCAGCCGCCGGACGGGACGCGCGACCCAGCCCAGTCCTTTTAGACTATAGGAGCCAACCAGTTCGGCTGCTAACAGGCGCCCTGCAACCGCGACCGACCCGGTGAGAAGGCGAACCTCGGCTTGAACTTTCAAAGCGGCGCGGCCCAGAGCCTCGACCTGACGGCCTGTGATCGCGAGCCCATTCACGTCGTCGGCAGCATCCAGCCGCACGGGTTCCTGCTCTGCCTCGATTCCCGGTCCCGCGCCATCGTCCAGGCCAGCGCGAACGCGCCCGCGGCGGCGGCGGTCGGGACGATCCTCGACGCAGCGCTGCCCGACCTCGCCGCGGTGCTGCATCACTACCTCGACGCGGCGGAGCCCCACGACGGGGCTCTCTACCTCCGCACCGTGACGTTGGAGTCGGGCGGCGGACGCCAGGCCTACGAGGTGGCGGCGCATCGGGTCGACGACCTCGTGGTGGTGGAACTCGAGGAGATCGACGCGGCCGCAGTCGATTTCGGCGCCGACGTGCTCACCCCGCGCCTGCGGGCCTTCGTGGAGCGCCTGCATACCGCCCGCACCGTCGAGGACCTCTGCCAGTTCGTCGCCGAGGACATCCGCCACATCACGGGTCTCGATCGCGCCCTGGTCTACAGGTTCGACCGGGACTGGCACGGCACAGTGCTGGCGGAGGCCGGAAACGGCGTGCTGCCCTCCTACCTCGACCTGCGCTTCCCCGCCTCCGACATCCCCGTCCAGGCGCGGGAACTCTACCGGCGGAACCGCCTGCGCATCATCCCGGATGCCGGCTATGGTCCCGTGCCGATCCGGCCGACCACGACGCCGACGGGCAAGCCCCTCGACCTCAGCCAGTCAGTGCTGCGCTCGGTCTCGCCGGTCCATGTCGAGTACATGCGCAACATGGGCACGATGGCCTCCATGTCAGTGTCCATCCTGGTCGACGGCGCGCTCTGGGGCCTGATTTCCTGCCACAACCGCGAGCCCAAGCGCGTGCCGCTCCAGGCGCGCAATGCGTGTGACGTGCTCACCCAGATCTTCGCGCTGCAGCTCGCGGCCCGCGAGCGGGCCGCCCAGTCCGAGACGCGGCTGGCGCTCGGCGCCGTGCAGGCGCGCCTGCTCGGCTTCATGGCCGAGGAGGACAGCTTCGTCGACGGCCTGCTCAACCATCCCGACGACGTCCTGGCCCTGGTGAACGCGTCCGGTGCCGCGGTGGTGACGGCGGACCGCTGCCGGCGCCTCGGGGCGACGCCGACGGAGTCCGAGGTGCGCACCCTGTACCGCTGGCTGTCCGAGCGCGCGGACACGGACGAGGTCTTCGCCTCCGAAGCCCTGTCGGAGGCGTTTCCGCCCGCCGCGTCCTTCGCCGAGCGGGCGAGCGGCCTGCTCGCGATCTCGGTCTCGAAGAAATACGCGAGCTACATCCTCTGGTTCAGACCCGAGGTCGTGCGGACGGTCAAGTGGGGCGGCAACCCTGTGAAGGCCGTCGAGCCCGACCCCGCCGGGGGATCGGACCGGCTGCACCCGCGCAAGTCGTTCGAGATCTGGAAGGAAACCGTGAAGGGGCGCTCCCTGCCCTGGTCCGTTCCGGAGGTCGAGGCCGCCAAGGACCTGCGCGCCTCGGTGCTCGGCATCGTGCTGCGCCGGGCGGAGGAACTGGCCAGCATGAGCGAGGAGCTGCAGCGCTCGAACAAGGAACTGGAGGCCTTCTCCTACTCGGTCAGCCACGATCTGCGCGCGCCCTTCCGCCACATCGTCGGCTACGCGAACCTGCTCAAGAACCGCGAGGGGGCCACCCTGTCCGACAAGGGCCGGCACTACGTGGAGACGATCATCGAGGCGGCCTTCTCGGCCGGAACCCTGGTCGACAGCCTCCTGGCCTTCTCGCAGATGGGCCGGCACGCCTTGAACAAGGTCTGGGGCGACATGAACGCCCTGGTCGAGGAGGTCCGCCGCAAGGTTCTGCGCGACGTCCCGCCCGACCGGACCCTCCGCTGGGAGATCGCGCCCCTCGGCCGTGCCTACGGCGACCCGGTGATGCTGCGGCTCGTCCTCGAGAACCTGCTGTCGAACGCCGTGAAGTACACCCGCGACACCCGGGAGGCGGTGATCGCCGTGGGCAGCCTGCCGCCCCGGGACGGGGAGGCGGTCTACTACGTCCGCGACAACGGCGCCGGCTTCGACATGGCCTATGTCGACAAGCTGTTCGGCGTCTTCCAGCGCCTGCACCGGGTCGAGGAGTTCGAGGGCACCGGCATCGGCCTCGCCAACGTCCGCCGCATCGTCGAGCGCCACGGCGGACGGACCTGGGCCGATGGAACGCTCGGTCGGGGCGCCACCTTCTACTTCACCCTGCCCCTGCGGGAGGAGGCACACTGAGATGGCGGGACTGAAGCCCATCCTCCTGGTCGAGGACAACCCGAACGACATCGAGCTGACGCTGGCGGCCCTCGAATCGAGCCAGCTCGCCAACGAGATCGTCATCTGCCGCGACGGCGCCGAGGCCCTCGACTTCATCTACCGGCGGGGTGCGTACGAGAAGCGGCTGGCCCAGGATCCCGCCGTGGTCCTGCTCGATCTGAAATTGCCCAAGGTCGACGGGCTGGAGGTGCTCGCCAGGATCAAGGGCGACCCGGCCACCCGCAAGATCCCCGTGGTCATGCTGACCTCCTCCCGCGAGGAGACCGACCTGGTGCGGTCCTACGACCTCGGGGTGAACGCCTTCGTGGTGAAGCCCGTGGGCTTCGATGAGTTCTTCGTGGCGATCAAGGAGATCGGCGTGTTCTGGGCGCTGCTCAACGAGCCGCCGCCGTTCCGGGGAGGCTGGCCATCGAACGCGTGATCGGAAGCGCCGCGGGCTCGCTGCGCATCCTCCACCTGGAGGACAGCGACCTCGACGCCGAGCTGATCGAGGCCGAGCTGGAGATGCTCGGGCATCCGATCGAGATCGAGCGGGTGATGACCCGCGACGACTTCGCCCGCTCGGCGATGCCCGGCCGGCACGACCTGATCCTGGCGGACTACGTTTTGCCGACCTTCGACGGGGTAAGCGCCCTCGGCATCGCCCGGGCGCAATGCCCGGACATCCCGTTCATCTTCTGCTCGGGCACGCTCGGCGAGGACGTGGCCGTCGAGGCCCTGAAGAACGGCGCCACCGACTACGTCGTCAAGCAGCGCCTCGACCGGATGCCGCGCACGATCGTCCGGGCGCTGGCGGAGGCGCGGGCGCGTGCCGACAAGCGCGCCGCCGAGGCCGCCCTGCAGGCGCTCAACGAGACGCTGGAGGTGCGCATCGCCGAGCGCACCCGGGAACTCGCCGAGGCGAACGCCGCCCTGCAGGCTCAGATCGTGGAGCGGGAGCGGGCGGAGGACGCCCTGCGGCTCGCCCAGCGCCTCGACGCGGTCGGGCAGCTCACGAGCGGCGTCGCGCATGACTTCAACAACCTGCTCACGGTCATCGCCGGCAACATCGAGTTCCTGGAGCGCGCCGTCTCGGACGCCCGCTCGAAGCGCCGCCTCGACATGATGCGCGGAGCCGCCGAGCGTGGTGCCCGGCTCACGGCGCAGCTTCTCGCCTTCTCCCGGCGCCAGCGCCTGGAGCCGACGCCCGTCAGCCTGAACCAGACGGTCGGCTCGATGCGCGACCTGCTGCAGAGTTCCATCGGCGGCGCGGTCCGGATCGAGACGACGCTCCAGCCCGACCTGTGGCCGGCCCTGGTCGACGCCACCCAGATCGAACTCGTGATCCTCAACCTCGCCATCAACGCCCGCGACGCGATGGCGGTCGGCGGCCGGCTCGCCATCGAGACCGCCAACGTCAGCGTCACCGGGGCGCCGACGCGGCCCGAGCAGCCGTCGCCCGGCAGCTACGTCATGGTGGCGGTGAGCGACACCGGCACCGGCATGACGCCGGACGTCCTCGCCCGGGTGTTCGAGCCGTTCTTCACCACCAAGGAGGTCGGCAAGGGATCGGGTCTCGGGCTCGCCCAGGTCTACGGTTTCATCAAGCAGTCCGGCGGCGGCATCCGCATCGACACGGCTGCCGGCGAGGGCACCTCGATCAAGGTCTATCTGCCGCGGGCCGCGGAGACGGCGGCGCCCCGCGCCCTGGTGCCGATGGAAGCCGCGCGCCCGCGCCCGCCCGGGAACAAGCCCCAACTCCTGGTGGTCGACGACGACCCCGAGGTGCGCGAGGTGACCACGACCCGCCTGGTCGAGGCCGGCTACGCCGTGCGCGAGGCGGCCTCCGGCCTCCAGGCCCTGGCCGCCCTCGAGGCGGACCCGGGCGTCGACCTCGTGGTGATGGATTTCGCCATGCCCGGCATGAACGGGGCCGAGACGGCGGTGGAGATCCGGAAGCGCTGGCCGGCGCTGCCGGTGCTGTTCGTCACCGGCTTCGCCGATACCACGGCGCTGACGGAGGCCGGCACCGTCGGGGCCGACGGGATCGTGCTGAAGCCGTTCCGGGTGGGCGAGCTCGAGGGCAAGGTCGCCGCCGCGCTGGCGGCCCGCCCGACGGCACAGCTCCGCCTGATCTCGGGCCGCGACAAGAGCGCCTGAAGCGCCCGCGCGGCGGGCCGCCGGACGGCGCGACGCCGCCGGCCCGGTTGCGCCGCACCGCGTGCTGGGGCACCGATGGGGTGCGGACGCCGCGCGGCCCGCCACGCCGGCGCGATGGCCGCCGCCTCGGCCGGTCCTGCGACCGGTCCGGTGGTGTGAGGCCAAGGGACACACACCGTGGAGCCCGTCTGGATCCGATGTCTGAGATCGTGAGGACCGCGTTTCCACCCTTCCTCGCGGATGGCGGGGAGATGGGTGCCCGGATGCGCGCCCACGACTGGTCGGGTTCGCCGCTCGGACGGCCGGAGCGCTGGGCGCCCTGTCTGCAGGCGACGGTGAGCCTGATGCTCGGATCCCGATTCCCGATGTTCGTGGCGTTCGGACCCGACCTCGTGTTCCTCTACAACGAGGCCTACGCGGAGATCCTCGGCGACAAGCATCCCGCGGCGCTCGGCGACCGCTTCTGCAACATCTGGTCGGAGATCTGGCCGGAGATCAGGCCGCTGATCGACTCGGCGCTCGCCGGCGCGGCGACGTGGTCCGAGAACATGCCGCTGGTCATGAACCGGAACGGCTACGACGAGCCGACCCGGTTCACCTTCTCCTACTCGCCGGTGCGCGACGAGGCGGGCCGGGTCGCCGGCATGTTCTGCGTCTGCACGGAGACGACCGGCCGCGTCCGGGCCGAGGAGCGCCTGCGCGAGGCGGAGGCGCGGATCCGCGCGCTGACCGACCACCTCCCGGGGGGCTACGTCTTCCAGCTGGCCACCCCCCTCGACGGCTCGGACCGGCGCTTCCTCTACGTCTCGCAGGGGTTCGAGCGCATGACCGGCGTGGCGGCCGAGGCGGCGCTCGCCGATCCGGCCGCCGCCTACGACCTGATCCTGCCGGATTACCGGGCCGGGATCGCCGCGGCGGAGGCGACCGCCATCCGCGACCTCGCGCAGTTCGACGTCGAAGCGCCGATGCGGCGCCCGGACGGGAGCCTCGTCTGGACCCGTATCATCTCGGCGCCCCGTCGCGTCGGCGACATCGTGATCTGGGACGGGCTGCATCTCGACGACACGGCGCGGCGGCGGACCGAGGAGCAGCTGCGGGAGAGCGAGCGGCGCCTGCGGCTCGCCACCGAGGCGGCGGAGATCGGCCTCTGGGACGTCGACGTCGTCGCCGGCACCCTGTTCTGGCCGGCGCGGGTCAAGGCGATGTTCGGGATCTCGGCCGACGTGCCGGTCTCGATGGCCGATTACTACGCCGGCCTGCATCCCGAGGACCGGGAGGCCACGAGCGCGGCCTACGCCTCCGCCCTCGATCCGGTGCGGCGTGCCGTCTACGACGTGGAGTACCGTACCGTCGGCCTGGAGGACGGCATCGTGCGCTGGGTCGCCGCCAAGGGGCGCGGGATCTTCGAGGACGGGCGCTGCGTGCGCGTGGTCGGCACGGCGATCGACATCACCGCCCGCAAGCAGGCTGAGGAGGCCCTGCGCGCCAGCGAGGCGCAGTTCCGCGTCCTCTCGCAGGTGCTGCCGAATTTCGTCTGGGCGACCGACGCGGCCGGAGCCGCGGACTGGTTCAACGAGCGCGTCTATGCCTATGCGGGCCGGCCGCCGGGCAGCCTCGACGGCGCCGGGTGGCGGGCGGTCATCCATCCCGACGACCAGGAGCGGGTGGCCGAGGAATGGCTGGCAGCGGTCCGGTCGCGGACCGACTACCAGTCCGAGTATCGCCTGCGGCGCGCCGACGGGACCTTCCGCTGGTTCCTGGCGCGGGCTCAGCCGGTCCTGGCGGCCAATGGCACGGTCGCCCGCTGGGTCGGCACCAGCACCGACATCGACGACCAGAAGCGGCTCATGGCCGAACTCGTGCGCTTCAACGAGACCCTGGAGCAGCGCGTGGCCGAGCGTACGGCCGAGCACGACCGGGTCTGGCGCAACTCGCGCGATCTGCTCGCCGTGGTCGGAGCCGACGGCATATTCCGCGCCGTCAACCCGGCCTGGCACTCCATCCTCGGGCACGAGCCGGCCGAGGTGGTGGGCCGCAGCTTCCTGGACTTCGTCTGGCCCGAGGATGCGGATCCGACCCAGGCGGCGCTCGACGCGGCCGCCGCCGCGCACGACCTCACCGACTTCGAGAACCGCTACCGGCACAAGGACGGGACCCCCCGCCTGATCTCCTGGCGCACCTCTCTCGAGGGGGACCGGGTCTACGCCTACGGCCGCGACATCACCGCCGAGAAGGTCCAGGCCGAGGCGCTGCGGCACGCCGAGGAGGCGTTGCGGCAGTCGCAGAAGCTGGAGGCGGTGGGCCAGCTCACCGGCGGGGTGGCACACGACTTCAACAACCTGCTCACGATCATCCGCTCGTCGGTGGACTTCCTGCGCCGGCCCGATCTGGCGGAGGAGCGGCGCTCCCGCTACCTCAACGCCGTCTCGGAGACGGTGGACCGCGCGGCCAAGCTGACCGGGCAGCTCCTCGCCTTCGCGCGGCGGCAGGCGCTGAAACCCGAGACGCTCGATGTCGGGGCGCGGCTGCGCAGCGTGGCCGACCTGCTCGACACGGTCACGGGCGCCCGCATCACCGTCGTGACCGACCTGCCGGACCATCCCTGCTTCATCCGGGTCGACCTCAGCCAGTTCGAGACCGCCCTGGTCAACATGGCGGTGAACGCCCGGGATGCGATGGACGGCGCGGGCACGCTGACCCTGCGGCTGCGCTGCGGCGCGGCGCTGCCGCCGATCCGCGGCCATGCCGGCGCGCCCGGCCCGTTCGCGGCGGTCTCGCTCACGGATACCGGCTCGGGCATCGGGCCCGACGTGCTGGCCCGGGTGTTCGAGCCGTTCTTCACCACCAAGGAGGTCGGCAAGGGGACAGGCCTCGGCCTGTCCCAGGTGTTCGGCTTCGCCAAGCAATCCGGCGGGGACGTCGCGGTCGAGAGCGCGCCCGGCCGCGGCACCACCTTCACGCTCTACCTGCCGCAGGTCGAGCCCGAGGGCTCCGGCGGCGACGCCGCCGCCGAGACGGACGCCGTCGATCCCGGCGGCGCGGGGCAGCGGGTGCTGGTGGTGGAGGACAACATCGAGGTCGGCCGCTTCGCCACGCAGATCCTGGAGGATCTCGGCTACGAGACCACCTGGGCGGCGAATGCCGAGGCGGCCCTGGATCAGCTCGGGACCGACGGCGCGGTCTTCGACGTCGTGTTCTCCGACGTGGTCATGCCCGGCATGGGCGGGATCGCGCTGGCCCGGCTCCTCCGGGAGCGGATGCCGCACCTGCCGGTGGTGCTGGCCTCCGGCTACAGCCACGTCCTCGCCCAGGAGGGGACCCGCGGCTTCGAGCTGCTGCACAAGCCCTACTCCGCCGATCAGGTCTCCCGCATGCTGCGCAAGGTCATCGGCGCCAAGCGGGTGCAGCCGAAGGGCGGGCGCCCCTGACGTCCGGGCGGATCGGGGATCGGGTGACGCTCGTCCGGGCTCCGACAGGCTGACGATCGCGGCGCGGGGCCTAGATCAGGGGCATGCCCCGTCCTCCGCTCCCCATGACCCGCGCCGCCGGCCTCGAGGCCCTGGCCGCCTTCCTGTCCGGCCCCGGCGCGGCCTACGCGGCGGACCGGAACACGGATCGCGGACCCGACGGGACCCCGACGACCTCGGTGCTGTCGCCCTACCTGCGCCGCCGGCTGCTGACCGAGGACGAGGTCGCCCGGGCGGCGCAGCGCGCCTTCGGCCCGAAGGGGGCGGAGAGCTTCGTCTCCGAGGTGTTCTGGCGAACCTACTTCAAGGGTCACCTCGAGACCCACCCGGGCGCCTGGACGGCCTATCGCGACGGGCTGGCAGCGGCGCGGGCGCGTCTCGCGGCCGAGCCCGGCCTGCGCCGGACCTACGAGGGGGCCGCGGCGGGGTGCACGGGGCTCGACGGCTTCGACGCCTGGGCCGCCCAGCTCGTCGAGACCGGCTGGCTGCACAACCATGCCCGCATGTGGTTCGCGTCGATCTGGATCTTCACCCTGCGCCTGCCCTGGGAACTGGGGGCGGACCTGTTCCTGCGGCATCTCCTCGACGGCGATCCGGCCAGCAACACCCTGTCCTGGCGGTGGGTGGCGGGCCTCCACACCCCGGGCAAGTCCTACCGCGCCCGCCGCGACAACATCCGCCGCTACACGGAGGGCCGCCACGATCCCGCCGGGCTCGACGAGACGGCCGCGCCGCTGGAGGAGGCGATGCCCCCGCGGGAGGTGCCCCTGGCCCCCGCCGACGCCCCGCCGGACGGCGCGGCCGCCCTGCTCCTGCACCTCGACGACCTTCATCCGGAGAGCCTTCCGCTCGGGGCCGCGCGCGTGGTCCGGATCGGCGGCCTCCTCGCCCACGCGGAGGGGGCGGCCGACCGGGTCCGCGCGGCCGACGCGGCTGCCCTGGCCGATGCCCTGGGCCGGGCGGAGGCCCATTTCGGCTGCGCGGCCGCGCCGGTGCGGGAGGGCTGGGCCGGCGACCTGCCCGTGGTGACGGCCTGGACCCCCGTCGGCCCCTCGGCGGACGCCCTGCCGCAGGGCTGCCTCCGGGTTCGCCGGGCCTGGGATTCCGCGGCCTGGCCCCGGGCGACCCGCGGCTTCTTCCGCCTCCGCAGCGCCATCCCCGACCTGATGGAGGCCTGACGCCGCAGGCGGGCGTCGCCCCGCGCTCGCGACGCCATGTGTCCGGGACAGCGGGACGACGCCCGCGCCCGGAGGTTCCGCCATGGACAGGGTCCTGTACGCGCTCGTCACGATCCTGGAGTCGGTGCTCGGGATCTTCGGCGTGCGGGCGCTCTACGAGCAGCCGGCCTACACGGTGGTCGAGCGCCTCGACCGCGGGGTCGAGATCCGGGGCTACGCGCCCCGTCTGGCGGTCGAGACCGACGCCCGCGGCCAGGGCGACGGCGCCGCCTTCGGGCGGCTGTTCCGCTACATCGCCGGCGCGAACCGGGCGGGCGCGCGCATCGCCATGACCGCGCCGGTAGAGAGCGACGGGCAGCGCATCGCCATGACGGTCCCGGTGGAGCAGGACGGGACCGGCACGATGCGGTTCTTCCTGCCGCGCGCGGTGGCGGCTGCCGGCGCGCCCGCGCCGACCGAGTCCGGGATCCGGCTGGTTGAGGTCCCGGCCGAGCGGATCGCGGCGTTACGCTTCTCGGGGCGCCTCACCCCGGAGGCGCGGGCCGCGCAGACGCGCGTCCTCACCGACGTGCTGTTGGCGGCCGGCCGGAGAGCCGACGGGCCGCCGTTCGTCATGGGATACGATCCGCCCTTCGCGATCCCGTTCCTGCGTCGGAACGAGGTGGCCGTCCGCCTCGCATCCCTGTGAGTTCCGGGGCCGGCCAGCCCCGGCGGTCGCGCCGGATCGGCCCGCCCGCGTTCGTTGCGCAATCATCCCGGGTAGATCGTCTGAATACTCCCAATACCTGGAGATAAGCTTCTGATTTTGTGATCTTTTGGACACATTGACCGCCATTCGAGCATCCGGACCGCAGAAGACGGGGATTAAACAAAATGTGAGTTGAGGTCCGGATCCGACCCGACATCAGTCAGGCTCGCGCAGCCGACGAGAAGCGGCGCGCCATGAAGTCAGGTTGGGGGAAGACATGCACGCCCTACGAGGCAGCTTGATCGCGTCGGTGGCCCTGCTGCCGGTGGCCGCCCAGGCTCAACAAGCCGTCACGCTCGGGGAGATCAGTGTCGTCTCGACGTCGCCGGTGGGTGCGGGCGGCGGCAATTCCAGCGGCGCCCAGATCCTCGACACCGACGCCCAGACCGCGCCGACGCTGCCGGCACCGGCCGGCGGGGTGCGCCTGCGCGGCGCCGAGCAGCCGCTCAACAAGATCCCCAGCACGGTGGAATCGGTCACGGCGCGGCAGATCGAGATCGACCGGGGCTCCGACAACGTGATCGCCACGCTGGCGCGGCAGACGCCCGGGGTGAACCTCAGCGACTCCCAGGGCAATTCGAACCGGGTCGATCTCACCTACCGCGGCTTCACCGCCTCGTCCGTGCAGGGCGTGCCGCAGGGGCTGGCGGTCTACCAGAACGGCGTGCGCATCAACGAGGCGTTCGGCGACGTCGTCAACTTCGACCTGATCCCGCCGCAGGCGATCCAGCGCATCGACGTGGTCACCGGCAACCCGGTCTTCGGCCTCAACGCCATCGGCGGCGCGGTCAATTTCCAGATGAAGAACGGCTTCACCTGGCAGGGCACCGAGATCTCGGCCTGGGGCGGCTCGGATGCCCGGACGGCCGGCTACGTCGAATACGGCAAGATCTCGGACAACTGGAGCTTCTACTTCACGGGCGACGGCCTGAACGACCGCGGCTGGCGTTACGAGAACCCGAGCACGATCGGGCGGCTCTACGCCGATCTCGGCTACCGCTCGCAGGATTCGGAGTTCCACCTGATCGGGCTGGCCGCCCGCAGCTTCTACGGCGCGGCGGCCGCCACGCCGGTGGACTTCACCCACATCGATCCGCGGGCGATCTTCACCAACCCCCAGACGCAGACGACCCAGGTCGGCTCGCTCCAGCTCACCGGCCGGGTCGACCTCTCGCCGACCTGGGACATCGCCGGCAACGCCTATTACCGGCGCTTCAGCGAGCGGTACGTCGACGGCAACCAGGGCAACTTCGAGAACTGCAGCAGCCGCGGCAGCTTCCGGGGCTTCCTCTGCTACCAGGACGACGCGTTCAACGTGAACGCGCCGCCGGCCAGCCAGGCGGCCGCCCGCCGCGCCTACGCCAACCAGTTCACGATCCTGGGCCTGAACGGCCGGCCGATCCCCTTCCGCAACGTCCCCTACGGAACGATCGACACCACCTTGACCGAGGCCGAGGGCTACGGGGGCTCGCTGCAGGCCACCAACCGCGACCGGATCCTCGGCCTGCCCAACACCTTCGTGGTCGGCGGCAGCGTCGATGCAGCGACGTTCGCGTTCAAGTCGCAGAGCACCCTGGGTGTCATCAACCCGGATCTGTCGATCACCACCGATCCAAACAACCCCTATTACGGGATCATCCCCGGGCTCGGGACCTCCTTCCTCCGGACGGCGGCCGCCCTCGGCATCGCCCCGACCTCGGTCACCGGGTCGACGCTGTATCTCGGCCTCTACGCCACCGACACGCTCGACCTCACCGACCGCCTGTCGCTCACCGCGGGCTTCCGCCTGAACTACGCGCGGATCGAGACGCACGATCAGACCACCTTCGCGCCGGACCTCAACGCCGCGCACGAATTCACCAAGGTCAACCCGCTGGCGGGCCTGACCTACCAGTTCGACCCGGCGCTCAACCTCTATGGCAGCTACTCGGAGTCGAACCGGGCGCCCACGCCCCTGGAGCTGTCCTGCGCCAACCCGAGCCAGCCCTGCCTGCTGCCGAACTCGCTGGTGTCCGACCCGCCGCTCAAGCAGGTCAGCGGCCGGACCTACGAGGTCGGCTTCCGGGGTGTGATCCCGAGCTTCCTGTCGGGCGGCGCACTCACCTACAAGGCCGGCGTCTTCCGAACCGACCTGACCAACGACATCATCGCGATCGCGGTCGGCGGCAACGCGGCGCGGGCCTATTACACCAACGTGCCATCGACCCGGCGTCAGGGCATCGAAGTCGGCGGTGAGTACGCCGTCACCCCCGACCTGATGATCTATGCCAACTACGCCCTGATCGACGCGACCTTCCAGTTCGACCAGACCCTGTCCTCCCCGAATAACCCGCTGGCCAATGCCGACGGATCGATCGAGGTGCGCAAGGGCAACAAGATCCCGCTCATTCCGGATCACCAGATCAAGGCCGGATTCGAGTACAGCATCACGCCGAACTGGCGGCTCGGGCTGAACGTGTCGGCCTTCTCCGCCTCCTATTACCGGGGCGACGAGTCGAACCTCAACCGCAAGCTGCCGGCCTACTACGTGATGAACCTGACGACGAAGTACCAGGTCACCAAGAATCTGGAGATCTTCGGACTGATCACGAACCTGACCAACAACCGCTACGCCACGTTCGGCACCTTCGCTCAACCGGGGGCGATTGCCGGCAGCCTGTCGATCAACGATCCGCGGACCACGACCCTGGCCCAGCCGCTGTCGCTCTATGCCGGCCTGACCTACCGGTTCGGAGCGGACCCGGTGCCGATGGCCCCGGAGCCGATCATCCGGAAATACTGATCCCGTTTCCGGGACACTGATGCGAGGCGCCGCGGGGGATGCGGCGCCTCCGCCCTGATGACGCGCCTGCCGTCCGCGGCCGGCCGGCGGGTCGCCTCGCTGCAAACCCAGGTGCCGGCGCTCCCCCCTCCGGTCACGAAGCGCCCCACGCCGTGCCTCTGCACCACCACTGCCGACCGCGGCGACGAGGGAAGGGCCTGAACGGCCCCCCGCCCAACCCTGCGCGATCTCCTGCGCAGGACCCTGACGGCGCGATCCCGGGCGACGCCAGCGCAGGGAACGGCGCCCCCGCCCGCGCCTACGACGCGGACGGCCGGCTCGTGATGCGAGCTTCGACCGCGGCGACCGTGAGAACGCGCCCTCGGGCAGCGGGGAGGTCCACGCCGGACGCCCCCCCGCGCCGCGCTCAGGCCGCGTCCGGCATGCGGTCGAGGAGCTTGTCGAGGGTGATCGGATAGTCGCGCACGCGGATGCCGGTCGCGTTGTAGACCGCGTTCGCCACCGCGGCGGCGATCCCCGAAATGCCGAGCTCGCCCACACCCTTCGCCTTCATGGGCGAGGACATCGGATCGACCTCGTCGAGGAAGATCACGTCCTGGTGCGGGATGTCGGCATGGACCGGCACCTCGTATCCGGCCAGATCGTGGTTGGCGAAGAAGCCGCGCTTCGTATCGACCGCCAGCTCCTCCATCAGGGCTGCCCCGGCGCCCATGACCATCCCGCCGATGACCTGGCTGCGGGCCGATTTCGGATTGAGGATGCGCCCGGCCGCGCAGACCGCCAGCATCCGCCGGACCCGGATCTCGGCGGTGTCGACATCGACGCCGACCTCGACGAAATGCGCCCCGAAGGTCGAGACCTGCTGCGACTTCGAGAACTTGCCGAACTCGATCGCGTCCTCGGCCACGAGCTCGCCGTCGGCAGCGGCCTGGGCCAGCGGGATGGCGCGGTTGCCGGCGCGGACCTCGCCGTCCTCGAACACCGCGTCGGTGGCGTTGAAGCCGAGCTTCTGCGCGACCGCCTCCCGCAGCTTCACGCAGGCCGCGTAGACGCCCGCGGTCGACGAGTTGGCGCCGAACTGGCCGCCCGAGCCCGACGAGACAGGGAAGTCCGAGTCGCCGAGCCGCGCCACGACCCGGTCGAGGGGCACGCCCATCATCTCGGCGGCGGTCTGCGCGAGGATCGTGTAGCTGCCGGTGCCGATGTCGGTCATGTCGGTCTCGACCGTGACCGTTCCGGTGCCGTCCAGGCGCACCCGGGCGCCCGACTTCATCACCATGTTGTCGCGGAAGGCCGCCGCCATGCCGAGGCCGACGAGCCACTGCCCGTCCCGAACCTGACCCGGCTTCGGGTTGCGCTTGGCCCATCCGAACCGCTCGGCGCCGAGCCTGAGGCAGCCGACGAGGTCGCGGTGGGAGAAGCGCAGGTCCGGCTGGGTCGGGACGACCTGCGTGTCGTTGCGGATGCGGAACGCCACCGGGTCGAGGCCGAGCTTCTCCGCCATCTCGTCCATGGCGACCTCGAGCACCGCCAGACCCGGAGCCTCGCCGGGGGCGCGCATGGCGTTGCCCTCGGGCAGGTCGAGACGGGCGAGCTTCATGGCGGTCAGGCGGTTCGCCCCCGCGTAGAGGTACTTGGTCTGGTTGACCGCCGTCTCGGGATCGCCGTCCGGCAGGTTGCCGGAGGTGCTCTCGTGGGCGATCGCCGTGATGGTGCCGTCCCGCGTCGCGCCGATCCGGACCCGCTGGATCGTGGCCGGGCGGTGCGTGGTGTTGTTGGCGATCAGGGGACGCGTCAGCGCCACCTTCACGGGGCGGCCCGCCGCCTTGGCGGCCAGCGCCGCCAGCACCGCGTCGGCGCGCACGAACAGCTTGCCGCCGAAGCCGCCGCCGACATACGGCGCGTCGAGGCGGACCTTGTCCTTCGGCAGGCCGAGCATCTTGGCGAGGCTGCCGTGGCCCCAGCCGATCATCTGGTTGGCGGTCCAGAGCGTGACGCGGTCGCCGTCCCAGGCCGCCGTCGTGGCGTGCGGCTCCATCATGGCGTGGCTCTCGTCGGCGGTCGTGTAGGCCGCGTCGAGGGTCACGGGCGCCTGCGCGAAGGCCCCCTCGAAGTCGCCGACGCGCTCCTCGCCGTCGCCGCCACTGCCCTCGCCGGTCCCGGCCGGGACCGGCTCGGCGGTCTTCGCCGCCGCCGCGAGGTCGAAGGCACCCGCCTCGGGGGCGTAGTCGACCTCGACCAGGAAGGACGCCGCCCGGGCCTGCTCGAAGGTCTCGGCCACCACGACGGCGATCGCTTGGTGGTAGTGCTGGATCACGTCGCCGCCGAACAGGTAGGCGACGTTCATCACGCCGCGCTCGATCCGCGGCGTGTCGAGGGTGGTGACGACCGCGATGACGCCGGGGGCCTGCCGCGCGGCCGCGGTGTCGATGCCGCGGACGCGGCCCTTGGCGATGGCCGAGCCGAGCACGTAGCCGTAGGCGGCCTCGGGCGCCGCGTCGTGGCGCTCGTAGGCGTAGGGGGCGGTGCCGGTGGTCTTGTACTTGCCGTCGATGCGGTCGGTGGCGTGGCCCACGACCTTGAGGCGGTCGATCGGGTTCGGGCCGGCGGGGGTGTCGAACTTCATGGCTCAGGCCCTCGCTTGATTGAGCGCGGCGCCGAGGGTCCGCTCGGCGAGCTTCAGCTTGTAGGCGTTCTCGGGGGTCGGCTTGGCGCCGGCGAAGACCCGGTCGGTCACCGCCTTGGCGCCCTTCGGCAGGTCGGCCTCGGCCGCCTCGTCCCGCCAGGGCTTGGCGGCGACGCCGCCGAAGGCGACGTGCCCGGTGCCGTCCTTGGCCAGGATGGCGGCCACCGAAACCAGCGCGTAGGCATAGGAGGCCCGGTCGCGGACCTTGCGGTAGATATGCGTGCCCTCGACCGGAAGGGGCAGCGTCACCGCGGTGATCAACTCGCCGGGCTTGAGGTTCGTGTCGCGCTCGGGCGCGTCGCCGGGCAGGCGGTGGAACTCGGCGATCGAGATTTTTCGCGCGGCGCCCTCGGCGTCGATTGTCTCGACGGTGGCGTCGAGCACGCGCATGGCCACCGCCATGTCGCCCGGATGCGTGGCGATGCAGGCCTCGCTGCCGCCGATCACCGCGAGCTGGCGGCTCACTCCGTCCAGCGCCGAGCATCCAGAGCCCGGCTGGCGCTTGTTGCAGGCCTGGGCCGTATCGTAAAAATACGGGCAGCGGGTCCGCTGCAGCAGGTTGCCGGCGGTGGTCGCCTTGTTGCGCAGCTGGCCCGAGGCGCCCGCGAGAAGCGCGCGGGCGAGGACCCCGTACTCCTTGCGCACCCGCGGATGGGCCGCGAGGTCGGTGTTGCGCACCAGGGCGCCGATGCGCAGGCCGCCCTCCGCGGTCGCTTCCACCCTGTCGAGGCCGAGGCCGTTCACGTCCACGAGGTGGCGCGGGGTCTCGATCTGCAGCTTCATCAGGTCGAGGAGATTCGTGCCGCCGGCGATGAACTTGGCGTCGGGCGTGCGGGCCACGGCGGCGGCGGCCTCGGCAGGCGTATTCGGGCGCTCGTACGTGAAGGACTTCATGCCTGCCCCCCGGCGACTTCGGTCATCGCCGCGACGATGTTGGAATAGGCGCCGCAGCGGCAGATGTTGCCGCTCATGCGCTCGCGGATCTCGGCCTCGGTGACCCGGGGCGCGGCGTCGAGGTCGACGGTGACGTGGCTCGGGATGCCGGCCTTGATCTCCTCCAGGACGGCCACGCCCGAGCAGATCTGGCCCGGGGTGCAGTAGCCGCACTGGTAGCCATCGTGCTTCACGAAGGCCGCCTGCATCGGGTGGAGGGTATCGGGCTGCCCGAGCCCCTCGATCGTGGTGATCTCGGCACCCTGATGCATGATCGCCAGGGTCAGGCAGGCGTTGATGCGCCGCCCGTCGACGATCATCGTGCAGGCGCCGCACTGGCCGTGGTCGCAGCCCTTCTTGGACCCGGTCAGGTGCAGGTGCTCGCGCGCGGCGTCGAGCAGGCTGGTGCGGGTGTCGAGTTCGAGGGTGCGCCGCTCGCCGTTCACCGTGAAGGTGACCGTGGCGAGGACCGGCGCGTCGGCCCGGGCGGTGGTCTGTGTGGTGCCGGCACCCTGCTCCTGGGGCGCGGCGGCGGTAGCTCCCACCATCAAGTCTTTCTCCGGTTCAGATCGCAAGAGCAGGGACGGGGCGTCTCCGTGTCCGGGCCGAGGCCGCCGCCGACACGCGCCGGTCCATCGAGGACGGGATACAAGGGGACACACCGACACCCTGGATTGGCTCCAAGGTAGCGCCCACGCCCGCGATGGTCAGGGGTCGGGGGGATCGTCTTCGCAAAAATTGCAGGCCCCGAAGTCGGAGGCCGCGCGGTCGCCGGCCCGACCGATGACGCGACGCATGGGCAGCGGTCGCGTCGTGGCGCTGCGGGGCGCGCCCGGCGGCGGCCGGGCGTCGGCGCCAAACGAAAGGGCCGGCCCGAAGGCCGGCCCTCACGGTCCGCGCCGCGGGGATGCTTACTCGGCCGCCGTCATCTCGGCGGTGTAGTGGCCGCACCAGTCCTGGGCGGCGACCACCGGCCAGAGTCCCTTTGACTCGGGCGCCGGCTGGCTGACCGGCGGGTTGAAGCGGCACAGGCCGCCATCGTTCTGCGCGACGGCGCCATTGCCCTTGTGTTCGTCGAAGAAGCGGCAGGTCTCGCACGTGGCGTTCATCATCAGGCTCCTGTGGTGCCGGCGGCCGGGGGACGGTTCCGGCTGGAACGGAGAGGCTGGACCTTAGAAACGATCCAATCTGCCCAGCCAACGTCCCGTCCATCCGGCAGGTTCCCAACCCGGTGCCCGGCGCGGTCGCTCAGCCGACCGCCGACAGGATCGGTCCCGCCGGTGCCGACGCCTCCGCGGAACCGCCGACCGCCGCGGCGTAGTCGGCGATCGGGCGCGGCTTGCCGAACAGGTAGCCCTGCATCTCGCCGCAGGCCTCCTCGGTGAGAAACGTCATCTGCGCGTGGGTCTCGACGCCCTCCGCGACGACGCCCATGCCGAGGCTGCGGCCGAGGCTGAGCACGGCGCGCACGATCACGGCCGCCTGGGGTCCGGTCCCGAGCTGCGCCACGAAGGAGCGGTCGATCTTCAGCCTGTCGAACGGGAAGGCCTGGAGGGTGGCGAGGGAGGCGTAGCCGGTCCCGAAATCATCCATGCTGATCCGGATGCCGTAGCTCTTCAGGCGCCGGAGGATGCCGACGGCCCGCGCCATGTCGTTGATGATGATGCTCTCGGTGACCTCCAGCTCCAGGCGGTCCGGCAACAGTCCGGTCTCGGCCAGGATGGCCAGGACGGTCTCGGGCAGGTCCGGTTTCTGGAACTGCCGCGGGGAGAGGTTGACGGCGACCTTCAGGGGCTGCGCCCAGTGCGCCGCCTCGCGGCAGGCCTCGCGCAGCACCCAGTCGCCGAGCGCCACGATCACACCGGTCTCCTCGGCGACCGGCACGAAGACGCTCGGCGCGACGCTGCCGCGGACCGGATGGGTCCAGCGCAGGAGCGCCTCGAACCCGACGAGCGCACCCGTGTGGCCGTCCACCTGCGGTTGGTAGTGCAGGCTCAGGGTGCCGTCGTCCAGCGCCTGGCGCAGGTCGCGTTCGAGCACCCGGCGCTCCTCGGCCTCCTCGTCCATGGCGGGGGTATGGCGGGGGTGAAGATCCGGAACGTGCCGCGGCCCCCGGCCTTCGCGCGGTAGAGGGCGAGGTCGGCGCGCCGGTACAGGGGCTCCGCCTCCGTCCCGTGCTCGGGCGCCTGGGCGATGCCGATGCTGAGGCCGACGCCGATCCGGTGACCGGCCACGCTGAACGGACTCCCGAAGAGCGCGATCAGGCGCTCGGCCAGGACACCGGCCTCTGCCGATCCCCCGGCGGAGAGCACCGCGAATTCGTCGCCCCCGAGCCGGGCCACCGCGCCCTCCCCCGAGATCGCCCGAAGGCCGGCCGCCACGCGCCGCAGGAGCTCGTCTCCGGCCTGATGGCCGAGGCTGTCGTTCACGCTCTTGAAGCCGTCGAGGTCGAGGTACAGGATCGCGCAGGCGCCGCCGCGCTGGATGAGGTCCGCGAGGCTGCGCTCGAGGGTCTCGTGGAACAACGCCCGGTTCGGCAGGCCGGTGAGCACGTCGTGGCGGGCCAGGCGGGCCACCTCGGCCTCCGCGGCCTTCCGCTTGGTGATGTCGGTGAAGGTCCGCACGAAGCCGCCATCCGCCAGGGGCACGGTACGAATCTCGAGGACGAGGCCGTTCGGCCGCGCCCGCTCGTGGACCTGGGTCTGCCCGGCCTCGCCGCGCTCGATCCTGGCCCGGATCGAGCGATCCGGGCGCCGGCGCTCGCGGCGACGGGCCTCGTGGCGCAGTACCGCCCGGTAGTTCGGCTGCGCCTGCATCATCGGCCGGGGCAGGTCGAGGAGCGCCAGCGCCCGCTCGTTGCACACGCGCACCACGCCGCCCGCATCGACCATGATCAGACCCTGGTCCATGCTGTCGAGGGTGGCGTCGAGCAGCAGGGCCTTCTCCCGCAGCATGCGGCCCTGACGGGCCAGGGCGGTGTTGATCCGGCGCAGATGGTCCAGCATCAGGGTCAGGGCCGCGAAGGCCAGGATTACCGCCATCATCGCGGCGATGCCGCCGGCCAGCACACCGCGGGCGAGGCCGCGCTGCGGGACCGCCTGGGCCGGGTCCGGCACCACCCGGGCGGCCGCCATGGCGAGGAAGTGCAGGATCGCGATGGCGAGGGTCAGGACGGTGGCGGCGGCGAGCCGGGCACGGCCACCCGCGCTCCCGACATGGATGGCCATCCCGACCGCCGCGAGCAGGCAGCCCGCCGCAATCGCCGTGACGGCCAGGGCCGGATCCCAGGTGAAGTGGCCCGGCAGCCGCACGCCGGCGATGCCGAGGAAATGCATGCCGGTGATGCCAACCCCCAGCACCAGGCCGGAACCGGCCCCCGCTCAGGACCGCGGTGCGGTCCGGGCGAACAGGAAGGCCCCGGTGGCCGCCGCGACGGCGACGACCAAGGAGAGCAGGGTCGTGCGCGGCGCGTAGCCCAGCACCACGCCTGGATCGTAGCCGAGCATGCCGATGAACTGCGTGCTCCAGATCCCGGCCCCGATCGAGAATCCCGACGCCAGGAGCCAGATCGGCCGGTACCCGTCCGTGCCGAGCTGGACACGCTGTTCCAGCCGCAGACCGACCGCGCAGGAGATCCAACACACGCAGGCCGCCAGCGCGACCACCCGACCGGTGTGTTCCTCGCTCAGGCCGGCGAATGCGCGATACATCGAGGAGCCCCGGCCATCTGCGATGGACGGAAGCCTAGCGTAAGAATACCAATTAGAAGTTGCATATTGACCGACCGATCACGGAAGCGCGATCGTCGGCGGACTGCTTTCGCGAGGAACGCAGCCCTATTGGGCTGTCCGGTTACCGATCGGGATTGGATCCCGGGTTCGGCGCGGCAGCCGATCGTCGCCCGATGTGGAGCCTGGTGGCCGCCCGGTCGCCTTCAGAGGCGGCCATCGCCCCGCCGCGCCGCGAAACCCACCAGCAATTGCTGGAGTTCGTCCTCGTGGACGAGACGTGCCGCCTCCTCGGGCCGGAACCATTGCAGTGTCCGCTGTTCCCGCTCCGGCCAGCGCTCGTGCTGGGCCTCGACCCGGAGCGGGTAGACGCGCACCCTGCAGGGGAAGGCGCGCCCATGATCGAACCGCTTCTGATAGTGATACCGGCCGACCGGGTTCGCCGCGATCTCTCCCTCGAGCCCGGCCTCTTCGTAGGCTTCCCGCTGGGCGGCCTGATGGGGCTTGCGGCCGGTCATCGGCCAACCCTTCGGGATGATCCAGCGCCCGGTGTCCCGCGAGGTGATCAGAAGGATCTCGATCCGACCATCCGAATCGACGCGAAACGGCAGGGCCGCGACCTGCTTGAGCGGCTTGACGGGCGCCTTCTGGAGCAGCTTCTTCAGGCTCGGCCGCTTGGATGCCGTTTTCAGTTCTGACCTCGGGACTGTGAGGGGACGGGAGTTCTGCGGATGTTTCTGCAGGGGATGAACACCTGGCGCTTTGATATAGTTTAACACATTCGAATTGCAGCAGGCGCGGATTGCCATCGAGCCATGCCTGTAACGCGGCGCTCAACCTTCGCCGGCGAGCTTGCCTTGGGGCGGGCAGTCCGCGAAAACTTCTGCATCATACGGCCACGAGGCGCGGCATGCCTGTCGAGATTGAGCGCAAGTTCATCGCGAACCCATCGGTTCTGGCGCTGTGCCAGGCAGGGATCCCACTCGTTCAAGGCTATCTCTACACCGATGCGGCCAACACGATCCGCGTCCGTCGCGCCGGGGAGCACACCTTCGTCACGTGGAAAAGCCCGCGCCGCGGCGTCAGCCGGGACGAGGTTGAGTTCCCCATCGCGCCGGAGGACGGCGCGGCGCTCCTCGCCACGGTGCCGCCGGAGCGGCGGCTGGAGAAGACTCGCTACCGGATCGCGCATGCCGGCGCGGTCTGGGACGTCGACGTGTTCGGCGGGGCGCTCTCGGGCCTGATCCTGGCGGAGATCGAGCTGACGCACGAGGATCAGCCGGTAGATCTGCCGCCCTGGGTCGAAGGGGAGGTCACCGACGACGCGCGCTACCGCAACTCGCGGCTCGCCGCGGGACGGGTGCCGGAGCGGCAGGCGGCCTGACCGGCACGGCGTCCGTTAGAACGAGGACCCGAACATCCGGAAGCGTCCCCCAATTTGAACGGGATGCCCCGGAGACTGATCACTTGGACGCAGGCCGTTACCGCCGGCGTACCGCGCCCACGCTTCGTCGGATGGGCCGAGGCGATCGTGGTCGGCATCTGCGCCGACGACCGATTGAGCCGATTCTGGACTCGGTGGAGCCCCTGGCCGAGGACGTCGGGGTCACGGCCTGGATACAGCAGCGGGCGCCCAGCAGAGTTGTGAGGCCTGGCTGCGCGGATGGCTCGAAAACGTCAGGCCGTTCTTCGCCTGACGGCAGGATCGAACGGCAGCCGTCCTCCCCCGGGGATTCAGCGAAGAAAATGCGGGAGCCGGCGCTTCCAGCGTTCGCCGGGGCGCAACTCGGCCGCCCGCCGCCCTGTCGCACCCCGCGGCGATGGCCCCTGACCGGCCGCGGCCGGCACGGGCGGCGCCTCGTCGACGGGCGGAGCCGGCGGTGCGATCGGACGCGGTCGCGAGACTGTCCGCGAGGCGACGTCCGGACCGGCCGCGGGAACGCGCGCCGAGCGCGGACGCCGCACCCGCGTCTCCGGCACGGTCGTGGCGGCGGGTGCGGCATCCGCCTCGGCCGGGGCCTGGAACATGGGCACGAGGCTCGGCAGGACGCGCCGAACCGGTGCCTCCGGCTCCTTCCGCTCCGGGCGGGGCGCCGGCGCCGGCGCCGGCCCCGCCCCCGCCCCCGCCATCGCGGCCTGCGCGAGTTCCGGCCACAGGGTCTTGTCCGGGTGCCGACGCGCATCGGCGGACGTCAGCGATGTGCGGGCCGAACGGGTCTGCTTGACTTCGACCATGAACGGTCGCGCGCTACGGCGCTTCATGTAAGTTGATCCTTGGAAGCATTCGAGCCCGCATGTCGGGGGCACGAACACGCCGAGGTTAAGCCTGATCTCGGCCCTTGTCCAGAAAGTCGAACACGTACTCGTTAAATTTTCTTGTAGTTGAGAGCGGCTCGCATCCTATCCGCGTGCGGCGCCGGGAAACAGAATTCGTGTTCGCGCGATCAGGCAGCCTGTGCGGAGGCGTGAACCCGGGTTCGTTGCTGTGCGGCGGGATGGGCCGCGTCGAACAGGGCGCGATAGAGCGCGGCGGGCGTCCGCGCCTGTCCGCCGCCATCCGTGATCGCGACGTCGGCCATGCCGGCTGCGATCAGACTCATGCCCTGGTCGAGGGCGGTCAGCACCGAGGCGTGCTGGTAGGCGAAGCGGCGCGCGGACAGGCGTGCGGTGACGGTGAAGTTCATGATGGCAATCCTGAAAGTCCGAGCCTCGGCGAGGATCGGACGGCAACGAGGCGCCCGGCGGACGCACGTGCTCGGGCGACGCCGCCACAGCAGCCGGCGTCCCGGCTTCGTCCCGCCCAATAAAGTTTTTGTCTTGACGAAAACTTGTCTAGACCGGAGGTCCTCCCAAAAACCCGCAATCGACGGCACGGCTGTGCCTTTGCCAGTCGGGGTGCGGTCCCGGTCCCGGTCCCAGTCGCGGCGCCGATCCGGGCAGGGCCAGGTACAGAAGGGGTCGCCGCGTCTCGGCCTCCCCAGGCGGGCCGCAGCCCTGGCGCCGCCGATGCGCGTCCGTCCGAGCTTTCGACGCAGGAGATCCGCCGCGATGCGGAGGGCTCCATGGGCAACGCGAACCACAACTCCAGGAAATTCGGCGCGCCTCCGTGCAATTTTTGCGTGCCGACCTCTACCGTGCGGGTCGCCTGTTACATTATGAATGCCGGGGCCAGTCCGAGCGCCGGAGCCCGACCTCCGATGGGATCCAAGTCACCCCCTCCCGATCGACACCCCGGGGCTGCGGCCTCGGAGGACGACCCGTTCGATCGCCGCGTGCCACCATCCGCGACGGGACGGCTCCTGCAGCGGATCGCCGAGGCCCTGCAGATCCCGGCGGCCGCCCTGTACACCCAAAGCGGCGGGGGGCGGAACGATGCGACCCCCGGCGAGGCGGAGACCGAGGCCCTGCTGCGGGCCTACCGGCGGATCGACGATCCGCAGCTACGCCGTCGCCTCCTGATCCTCACGCAGGGCCTGGCGGAGCGCGGCTGAGCGGGGCCGCCCGTGACAGGGCTGGCCCGCTGCGTGCTAACCTTCGGCTGATTTCAACGCGGAAGCGAGTCGGCATGCTGAACAGACGATCCTTCGTGGCTTTGTCGGGGGCCGCACTCGCCGCGCCCGCCCTCGCGCAGAGCCCGGCCTCCCGGGTCCTGAAGTTCATCCCGCAGGCCGACCTCACGGTGCTCGATCCGATCTGGACGACCGCCTACGTCACGCGGAACCACGGTCTCGCGGTGTTCGACACGCTCTACGGTACCGATGCCGCCTACGCGGCCCAGCCGCAGATGGTGGCGGGCCATACGGTCGAATCCGACGGCAAGCTCTGGCGCCTGACCCTTCGGCCGGGCCTGACCTTTCACGATGGCAGCCCGGTTCTCGGCCGCGACTGCGTGGCGAGCATCGCCCGCTGGGGCAAGCGCGACGCGATGGGCCAGACGCTCATGGCCTACACCGAGGAGCTTTCGGCCCCCGACGACCGGACCATCCAGTTCCGCCTGAAGAAGCCCTTCGCGCTCCTGCCGGAGGCCCTCGGCAAGGTCGGCTCCTCGATCTGCGCGATCATGCCGGAGCGGCTCGCCAAGACCGATCCGTTCACCCAGGTGACCGAGATGGTCGGTAGCGGCCCGTTCCGCTTCAAGGCGGACGAGCGGGTGGTCGGCGCCCGGGTCGTCTACGAGCGCTTCGACAAATACGTCCCCCGCGAGGACGGCACGCCGCAATGGACCTCGGGTCCGAAGCGCGCCTTCATCGACCGGGTCGAGTGGCATGTCATCCCCGATCAGGCCACCGCCGCCTCGGCCATGCAGACTGGCGAGATGGATTGGTGGGAGCAGCCGCCGGCCGATCTCGTGCCCACGCTCGGCGGGCTGACGACGCGGATCACCGACCCGACCGGCCTCATCGGCTGCCTGCGGATGAACCAGCTCCAGCCGCCCTTCGACAACCCGGCGATCCGGCAGGTGCTGCTGAAGGTCATCGACCAGACCGACTTCATGCAGGCGGTGACCGGCACCGACCCCAAACTGATCCATGTGCCGACCGGGTTCTTCTGCCCGGGCCTGCCCATGGCGAGCACTGTCGGGCTGGACGCCCTGACCGGCAAGCGCGACGACGCGGCCGCCAAGGCGGCGCTGGCGGCGGCGGGCTACAAGGGCGAAAAGGTGGTGCTGATGGGCGCCTCGGACTTCCCGAGCCTGAAGGCGCTCGCCGACGTGGCGGCCGACATGCTCACGCGCGCCGGCTTCAACGTCGACTACCAGATCATGGACTGGGGCTCGGTGGTGCAGCGGCGCGCCAAGAAGGACCCGGTCGCCCAGGGCGGGTGGAGCGCCTTCTGCACCTTCTGGGCCGGGCTCGACCAGGCCAACCCGGCGGTCAGCGCCTTCCTGCGCGGGACGGGGGCGAGCGCGGCGATCGGGTGGCCGACCAGCGCGGCGATCGAGGGGCTGCGCGATCAGTGGCTGGACGCCCCCGACACCGCCGCCCGGAAGAAGCTCGCAGACGCGCTTCAGCAGCAGGCCTTCACCGACCTGCCGTACCTGCCCCTCGGGCAATACTTCAACCAGACCTCGTTCAAGCCGTCCCTGACGGGCGTCCTCGACGGCGTGCCGGTGTTCTGGAACGTGAAGAAGGGCTGAGCGGGCCGGGCATCGGCACGCGGATTCATCCCGCGCGGCGCGGACGTCTCACGCGGCCGGGGGCCGAGCGGCGGCGTGCCGCTCGAAGGCCCTCTCCGTCGTCGCGTCCGCAGGGGCGACGGGTCGCCGATGCGGCGGCGGCCCGGCCGAAGCCCGGTCCGGGGATCGCCAGCGGCGTCCGGGCCTACGCTGGCGCCCCAACCGTCAAGGGATCCGGTCCTCCGAAGGCTCGGAAGCGCTTCCCAGGCGCGCCGGCTGCGGGTTAAGCAGGGGCGGCACAGGTCACCCCCAGAGATGACCAGCCCGCGAGGAAGCCCGAGATGACACGCCCTGTCCGCCGCCCATGTGGCTGCGGACGGTGCCGTCCGGCCCCGTGCGGGCTCGGCCGTGACCTGGATCGATCCGGACCCGCGCGGTCCGGCCGGAACCCATGACACGCCGCGAGGACAGGCCCCATGACAGGCTCCTTCGACGACACCGCCCTGGAACGCTCGGCGATGCGCCGGATCGGCTGGCGGCTCGTGCCGTTCCTGATCCTCGCGTACTTCGTCTCCTTCCTCGACCGCGTGAATGTCGGCTTCGCGGCGATCCAGATGAACCACGACGTCGGCCTGTCCGCGACGATGTTCGGCTGGGGCGCGGGGATCTTCTTCCTCGGCTACTTCCTGATGGAGATCCCCAGCAACCTGATGCTGGAGCGCTACGGGGCGCGGCTGTGGATCGCGCGGATCATGGCGACCTGGGGGCTGATCTCCGCCGCCATGGCCCTGGTCCAGGGGCCGTGGTCCTTCATCGGCCTGCGCTTCCTGCTCGGCGTGGCCGAGGCGGGCTTCTTCCCCGGCGTGATCCTCTACCTCACCTACTGGTTCCCCTCCGCCTACCGGGCGCGGATCGTCGGGATCTTCATGATCTCGATCCCGATCTCGTCCTTCCTCGGCTCGCCGATCTCCGGGGCGCTCCTCGGCCTGAACGGCTGGGGGCTGCGCGGCTGGCAATGGCTCTTCATCCTCGAGGGCCTGCCGGCGGTGCTGATGGCCTTCGCGGTGCTGTGGCTGCTCCCGGACGGCCCGCGGGATGCGGCCTGGCTGCCCGCGGACGAGCGGGACTGGCTGAAGCGACAGCTCCAGGCCGAGGCGGCGCGCAACACCCGGCGAGGCCAATCCGGGTCGCCCTCCATGTGGGAGGTGCTGCGCGACCGGCGGCTCGCCCTCTTCGCCGCCATCTATTTCGGCTCGACGGCGAGCAGTTACGGGCTGTCGTTCTGGACGCCGCAGATCGTCAAGAGCTTCGGCCTCGGCAATTTCGAGACCGGGCTCCTGAACAGCATCCCGTACGGATTCGCCTCGGTGGCCATGGTCCTCTGGGGCCGGCACAGCGACCGGACGGCCGAGCGGCGCTGGCACCTCGCCGTGGCGTTCCTGGTCCTGGCACTCGGCCTCGCGGCCGGCACGGTCCTCTCGGGGCTCGGCCCGGTCGTGGCGGCCCTGACGGTCGCGGCGGTGGGCGTCTACATGCTGAAAGGCCCCTTCTGGGCGCTGGCGACGGAACAGATGCCGCCCGCGGCGGCGGCGGCGAGCATCGCGGCCATCAACGCGGTCGGCAATCTCGGCGGCTTCCTCGGTCCCTACCTGATCGGCGCGATCAAGGACGGGACCGGCAGCTTCACCTTGAGCCTCCTGCCCCTGGTGGTGTTCGCCCTGCTCTCGGCCGGCCTGTCGCTCGTGCCGGGCCGCTCCGCCGGACCGGACCGCAGCGCGCATCGGCCTTCGGCGGTCTGACCGGGGGGCAAGGCGGCCCCCGCGGCCTCGGCGGCCGCACCTCCACCGCTGGTGCGGCCGCTGCAGGTCCCCCGAACGACACCGGGGCCGCTTCCTCTCGGAAGCGGCCCCGGCGGGCATCGTGCGGTCCCGGGCGAAGATCGCGGTCCTGTCGGACCCCGATCTTCGGACCCGTCGATCGGGTCTTAGTAGGATCCGAACTTGTAGTTTAGGCCGGCGCGGACGACGGCGAACTYGTCGGAGCGGCGGCCGACGCCGCTGTAGACGACCGGGAAGTTGTTGGCGGCGTTGACGACGAGCGCGCCCTGGCTGCGGGTGTTGCGGTCGAGGTTGACGTACAGGCCTTCGACCTTGAGCGTCACCGCCGAGGAGCGGAAGAAGTTCAGGAACGACTCGGTGGGCAGGGCGTACTCGATGCCGCCGCCGACGGCCCAGCCGGTGCGGAAGCTGTCGTTGCCGGCATAGCCGCCGAACGAGCGGTCGGCGCTGCCCGAGCCGTAGGCGAAGCCGCCGGTGCCGTACACGAGGGTGCGGTCGAAGGCGTAGCCGAGGCGGCCGCGCACGGTGCCGAAGAAGTCGAGGCTGGAGAGGCCGCGCGGATCGGTGACGTAGTAGCCGGGGGCCAGGGCGCCATTGATGAAGGCGCTGTTCCGGTTACGGCCGAAGTCGAGGTACTGGGCATCGGCCTCGACGCCGAACACGACGCCGGAGCCGGGGGTCAGCTGCCAGTTGTAGCCGATCTGACCACCGCCGGAGAAGCCGTCCTGGCTGCTGTTGCGGAAGGTGGCGACGGTGCCGGGGGCGGCGTAGGGGAACGGCACGCCGAAGCTGTTGCCGGTGGAGCGGCTGCTGGCGTCGAAGGCGTAGCCGGCGTTGATACCGAAGTAGGCGCCCGTCCAGGTGAACACCGGGACCGGGGTGAACACCGGCGGCGGAGCGGCCCGGCGCGGAAGGTCGGCGGCCGAAGCGGCGCCGGTGAGGGCCGTGAAGGCGGCGAGCGAAGCCAGGAGCTTGGTCATGTCGGTCATCCAGAGTTGTGATCTGACAGCAAGGCTACCGGGCACTGAGGAAAATAGCTGTAGTTTTACGGACACACCGCCCGATGATGAGCCGCGGTGTCATAGTAAATCGTTTATGAAGACAAGGCGGAAACCCGAAATACATCGCGCGGCCCCAGAAAGAGCGCGGCAACATTTTGGTCGCGCTTTGGTTGCACAGGATCGGGCACTCGGACGTCGCCCGTTGCATCAGAGCCACAGGCGGGTCGTGCGGCCCGCACGCGAAAAGGCCAGGGTCGGCCTATCGGTCGTGATCCGGCCGCGGGCCACGCCGCCTATCACCGCAGTGGCGCCATCCGTCGATCCCCCGGACCCTCGATGCTCCCGCGATCGCGCGCCCGGTGAGACGCCGACATGTCCGTGTCGTCGGATTACCGACTTCGGCATGAGCGGCCGGCTCGGATGACGGCTCGACTATCGATCGGGTGTCCCGATCCGAGGTTATCACTCCCGTTACCACTGGGAAAATAGACGGGATCGAGACTCGTTGTTCCGGCTGACCGATCGATGGGGATCCCCCTGCCATGCATGTGAGAGTCCGCCTCGACGGCGCGAACCCGCTCCGCTGGCACATCGCGCTGGTGAATCGGCTCGCCGCCCTGCCCGGGATCGGGACCGTGAGCGTCGATGCCCGGCCCAGCCCGGTGGAGTGGCCGGCCCAGGCCGATCTGCTGTTCCGGCTGGAGGCCCTGATCTTCCGGCTGAGTCCGAACGGATCGTCGCCCGTGCCGCCCGCGGACCTCTCCGCCTGGGCCAGTCCCGCGGCCGCGGACCTCGTGCTCGACCTGTGCGGCGATGCGGTCGCCTCCGGCCCCATCTGGCGCCCGGCCTATGACGGCGGCCTCGGCGAGACCGCCCTGCTCGCGAGCCTGCTCGCCGGCCGCGTGCCGCGGCTCGACCTGCTCGAGGGCCGCACAGTCATCGCCTCCGGCCGTCTCGGATCGGATTACCGGGGTTCCATAGCCCTGTCCTTCGAGGACGCGCTGGCGCGGACGATCACGATCGTCGCCGCCGCGCTGCGGGACCGGTTGGCGGGCCGTGGCGGAACCGCGATGCCCGTCGCGGCCGCGGCGGCGGTGCCCGCGCCGCCGGAGCGGATCCTGGCATCCAGACCGGCGCGGCTGCTTGCCCGCAGCCTCGTCGGCCGCCTGTACAGGCTGTGCTATCACGCGCCGCACTGGCGCACCGGATGGCGGACCCTGCGCGGACCGGACCTGATCGACCTCGGACGGCATCCCGAGGGGGGCTGGCATGTCCTGCCCGACGATGGGCGGCGCTTCTACGCCGATCCGTTTCCCCTCGCCTCCGGCGGCACGACGCACGTCTTCGTCGAGGAATTCCCCCACGCGACCGGCAAGGCGATCATCTCGGCGGTCCGCTTCGGCCAGGACGGACCCGAGGGGCCGCCGGTCCCGGTCCTGGAGGAGCCGTACCATCTCTCCTACCCGTTCGTGTTCGCGCGGGACGGCGCCGTCTGGATGGTGCCGGAGAGTTCGGCGGCGGGCACGGTCGACCTCTACCGGGCGACGCGCTACCCCGGGGGCTGGGTGAAGGAGGCGACGCTGCTGTCCGGAGTGGTCGCGAGCGACGCGACGCTCCTCGAACACGGCGGCCGCTGGTGGATCTTCGCCACCGTCCGCGATGCCCCGCCTGGCGCCCCACCGGGATCGGGCTGCCACCACGACGCGCTGTTCCTCTGGTCGGCGCCTGACTTCCGCGGGCCGTACACGCCGCATCCGGCCAACCCCGTGCTGATCGACCCGTCGGTCGCCCGGCCTGCCGGACGGATCGTGGCGCGCAATGGAACCCTGATCCGACCGGTCCAGGATTGTGCGGAGGGTTACGGCCGCGCCCTGTCGCTGGCGCGGATCGACCGGCTCGATCCGGACGGGTTCGCCCAGACCATCGTCGGCCGGATCGAACCGGGTGCCGCCTGGCCCGGCCGGTGCCTGCACACGCTCAACGCCGACGGCGGCCTCGAATGCATCGACGGATCCGGCCGGGCCTCGCGCCTCAGGGCGCGGTTCGGCGCCTGAGCGGACCCGCCTGGGCCGGCCACCCGTTCATGCGCACCAATCCCTGAGCGACCGGGGGTTTCCGTCGCGGCATCGGCGGTTGCCGTTGCAAAACCCGCCCGAATCCGGCGTGCGCCGCGATGGAAGGCCCCGCGGCCCGGAACCAGCCGGCGTGTTCCGTGTTCGCTCACGAACCCGGAGACACGTCGCCCCCATGGTCATGATCCTCATCTGCTTTCTCGCGCCATGGCTCGCCATGTTCCTGCGCGGAAAGGTGTTTCAAGGCATCCTCTGCATCATCCTGCATCTCACGATCATCGGCTGGATCCCGGCGACGATCTGGGCGCTGATCGTCACCCGGCGAGAGGCGGCCTGACGGTCTCACCGGGCCGGCAGCGGCCCGGAATGCGGCCGGACCCAGGTGCCGACCGTCCGATGAATCCGGTGCGCGGCGCGGGCCGGTGAACCCCGCGCATCTCGGCCGGGGCCGGCCGACGCGGCGTGCGGGCTGGCGACCCCGGTAGGGCTCGAACCTACGACCTGCCGCTTAGAAGGCGGCTGCTCTATCCAGCTGAGCTACGGAGTCGGGAGGCCAGGCGGTCCCAGAAGCCACGGGCTCGCCCGGGGGTCAAGCGTGCGGCCCGCACCTCCGCCGGAGCCTGTGGTGTCCCGCGTGCGCACCCCGACGGTTGCGCTCTCCTCCGATCGGGGTTGCGCCGACGGGCGGATCCGGACAAGCCGGGTCGCGGTTCATGCCCGGGCGCCGCGCCCGTGTCCGGAGACCGAGGTTGCCGCCGCCTCCCACAGCATCGCCGCCCGAACGCACCCGCCGGGTCGCCGCGGAACGCGGCAGCCTGAACCGGCCCGGCGCGGACCTCGGCCGCCTTCCCACCGGTCTCGACCTCCGGGGCGTGCGGCTCGTGGAGGGTGTGCGCGCCGCCTTCGCGTTCGGCGTCGTCATCCTGATCAACATCTGGGTGCAGTGGCCGCCCCTGCTCACCATGGCGCTCGCGGCGAACCTCGCCTGCTTCTGCGACAATGGCGGACCCATGCGGGCACGCCTGCGCGTCCTCACCGCCTTCTCGTTCCTCGGCGGGCTGCTCTGGGCGGGCCTCGGCCTGATCCAGCCCCTGGGGCTCCCCGTCGTCGTGCCGGTGGCCTGCGCGCTGATCTTCGCCTGCTCCTACGCGCGGGTCTGGAGCGTGCAGGCGCAGTCGGCCGGGAACGTCCTCGTCGTGGTGCTGTGCATCGCCCTCGACCGGCCGCTCGGCCCGGAGCAGGCCGGGATCACCGTGCTGATGTTCGCGGCGGGGGGGCTCTGGGCGACCTTCCTGGCCCTGGTCATCTGGCGGCTGCATCCCTACCGCCCGGCGCACCGGGCGGTGGCGGAGGTCTGGCACAATCTCGCGCGCCTCTGCGGTGACCTGGAACGGCTCGTCGCCCTGCCGGAACCCGACACCGCCGCCTTCGACGGCCATGCCCGGGGCCATCGGCGGGGCGTCCGGGCGAGCATCGAGACCGCGCGGACCATGATCCTCGACCTCGCCCGCTCCCGCGAGCGGGTCTCGGACCGCACCGCCCAGGCGCTGCTGCGCCTGGAGAGCGCCGAGCAGATCTTCTCCGCCCTGATCGCCGTCGGCGAGCTGATCGACAGCCGTCCCGATACGAGCCGCCGAGCCCTCGCCAAGATCTTCCTGCGGCGCCTGCGCCCGCTCCTCGTGACCATCGCCCGGGCGATCCGCGACGACGTCAGCCTCGACCTCGCGCGCCTGGAGCACTCGATCGCCCGGGCGGCCGAGGGACTCTCGGACGATCCGACCCTGGCGCGCCTCGCCGACCGGATCGTCGGCCGGGTGCGGATCGGCGCCAAGCTCTCGACGCCGGAGGGCTACCGGCCCGGCGGGACCTTCCTGGACGGCGGCAGCCTCGACCGCTGGACGCGCTATGTCGGGCCGCTGCAGCAGAATTTCACGCTGGCATCGCCCAATCTGCGCCACGCTCTGCGGGCAAGCGCCGTCGCGGCGCCCGCGCTCGCCGCCACCCTGACCTATGCGGGCGCCTTCACGCACTGGCTGGTGATGACTGTGGTTCTGACCATGCAGCCCTTCTACGCGGCGACGTGGCAGCGGGCGCTGGAGCGGATCGGCGGCACGGTGCTGGGCGGCCTCGCCGGCGCGGTGCTCGCCTATTATGCCACGACCCCGCTCGCGGAGGCCGGGCTGATCCTGGTGCTGAGCATCGTCGGCTTCGCGGCCCGCCAGATCTCGTACGGCTTCTTCGTGGCCTGCCTGACGCCCCTCGTGGTTCTGCTCGTCGAACTGCTCGAGCCCGGCCACAGCTCCTGGGAGATCGTCGCCATGCGGGCGGGCTTCACGGTCCTGGGCGGGCTGATCGCGGTGGCGAGCTGCCTTGTGCTCTGGCCGATCTGGGAGCCCGATCAGGTTCGCCAGGAATTGCGGCGGGCGCTGAAGGCCCATGCGGGCTTCGCCGAATCCGTCCTGCGGGCACCCGCCGGACCGGACCGGGAGGCCGCGATCCTGACCCGGACCCGGGCGGCCGGCCTCGCCCTCAACGATCTGGAAGCGGCCCTGTCGCGCGCCCTGCAGCAGCCGCGCGCCGGCCACCATCCGGAGGTGGAATCGGCCCTCGTGGCCGACGCGACCCTGCGCCGGATCAGCGCCCGGCTCACGGTGCTGCGGCACGCCGCCGAAGCGGCCGCCCCCGAGGCGGAGCCCTGGCGGGCCTGGACCGCCGCGACCCTGGCGGCCCTGGGCGCGGACCAACCGCTGCCCGAGCGTCCCGGCCTCGATCGGGGCCAATCCCTGACCCGGCTCGTGAGCCAGGTCGATCTTCTGGTCGGAACCCTGCGCCCGGGGGAGATCCGCCGGCAATCCGCCGACGGGTCAGAGGGCGAGGCCGCGGCCGCTGGTTCCGGCGTGGCGCACCCGGTCCGGACGTCCTGACCAGCGGGTGCGCGACGCGGACCCGCGGTTCACCGGCAGGTCCGTCCCGGCGCGTTAGAACCGCGGCAGGGCGTTGGCCGGGCCTCCAGCATGCGGGCCGGCATAGCGGTAGGCGGGCGCCGGCTCGGCGCGGACGGTATCCTGCCGCAGGAGGGAGCCGGTGCCGACCCAGCCCGAATAGGCCGAGGCCGGGTAGGGCGAATGCCGCGAATCCAGGCCCTGGGCCAGGGCCGGGGTTGCGACGGCCGCGACCAGGGCGGCGGCGGCGAGCATGCGAACGGTCATGGGGATCTCCAAACGTCTGCGTCTGACTTCAGCGGGAAGTCATCCGGTCAATCGTGTCGCGTGAGGAAGATCGTCGGGTCGGCGGTCTTGATCACTCGGGCTTTGCTTGATCACTCGGGCTTTGCTTGGCCGAATGTGACCTCTCAACGGGGATACTCTGCCTCGGGTTCGGCCGGGGCCGTGCGCTGGCGCACGACGGAGACGGCCCGGCCCCGGAGACCGGCACGGCGCCCCGGTCGGACCGGACCCGGCCGGGGGTGCGTCCCGCGCGGAAGCGTGCCACAGACCGCGCCGAACGGAATCCCCCGGAAGCCCCTGACATGAAGTTGATCGTCGGCCTCGGAAATCCGGGCGCGCGTTACGCGGGCAACCGGCACAATATCGGCTTCCTCGCCGTCGACGCCATCGCCCGCCAGCACCGGGCGAGCCCGTTCCGCCACCGCTTCCAGGGGGAGGCCGCCGAGGCGGTGCTGGGCACGGAGCGGGCGATCCTCCTGAAGCCCTCGACCTTCATGAACGAGTCCGGCCGCGCGGTCTCGGAGGCGCAGCGCTTCTACAAGATCCCGCTGGCCGACGTGATCGTGCTCCACGACGAACTCGACCTCGCCCCCGCCAAGCTGCGGGTGAAGCTGGGCGGCGGCAATGCCGGCCATAACGGCCTGCGCTCGATCACCGCGCAGTGCGGCAACGACTATCGCCGGGTCCGCCTCGGCATCGGCCATCCCGGCGACAAAGCGCTGGTCCATGCCTACGTGCTCAACGATTTCGGCAAGGCCGAACTGCCCTGGGTGGACGACCTCTGCCGGGCCGTGGCCGACCACGCGGACCTGCTCGCCGCCGGCGAGGATGCGGGCTTCCAGAACAAAGTCCACCTCGCCATGGCCGGCCGCGGCTGGGACGCGGTGAAGACCCTGGGCGCCCGAAATTGACACGCCCCCACGGGGACGGGATATCGAGGCGGGCGAGAGGGTCCGAGGTAGGCCGTGTGCCACACGCCCGGCTGTCGGCGGTTCGATTGCCTCCCGGTAGCCGCGGCCCGGCTCGCCGGTGCCGCGCGTACTCGACCGAGGACAGGGCGCACGGCGCCCTGTTCGAGGGCCTGACCCTCATCAACCCTTTCCGCGCGTCGCCCGGCGACGTGCTTCAACGGAACTGAGTCCATGGGCTTCAAATGCGGCATCGTCGGCCTGCCGAACGTCGGCAAGTCGACCCTCTTCAACGCACTGACGCAGACGGCGGCCGCCCAGGCGGCGAACTACCCGTTCTGCACCATCGAGCCGAACGTCGGCGAGGTGGCGGTGCCGGATCCGCGACTCGATGACCTCGCCCGCATCGCCTCCTCGAAGGAGATCATCCCGACGCGGCTGACCTTCGTGGACATCGCCGGCCTCGTGCGCGGCGCCTCCAAGGGCGAGGGCCTGGGCAACCAGTTTCTGGCCAACATTCGCGAGGTCGACGCCATCGCCCACGTGGTCCGGTGCTTCACGGACGGCGACGTCACCCACGTGGAGGGCAAGGTCGACCCGGCGGCCGACATCGAGACCATCGAGACCGAGCTGATGCTCGCCGACCTCGACAGCCTGGAGCGCCGCGCCGTCGCCCTGGAGAAGAAGGCCAAGGGCGCCGACAAGGAAGCCAAGGAGAGCCTCGACCTCGTCAACCGGGCGCTGCCGCTCCTGCGGGAGGGCAAGCCGGCGCGGCTGGTGGAGCGCAAGCCCGACGAGGAGAAGCTGTTCCAGTCCCTCGGCCTGATGACCGCCAAGCCCGTCCTCTACGTCTGCAATGTCGATGAGCCCGACGCCGACAAGGGCAACGCCTATTCGGAGGCGGTCTTCGCCCGCGCCAAGGCGGAGGGCGCCGTGGCGGTGGTGGTCTCGGCCAAGATCGAGAGCGAGATCGCCGTGATGCCGGAAGCCGACCAGGCGGAGTTCCTGGAGGCGGTGGGGCTCACGGAGCCCGGCCTCAACCGGGTGATCCGGGCCGGCTACGATCTCCTCGGCCTCGTCACCTATTTCACGGTCGGCCCCAAGGAGGCCCGCGCCTGGACGATCACCAAGGGCACCCGTGCCCCGGGGGCGGCCGGGGTGATCCACTCGGATTTCGAGAAGGGCTTCATCCGGGCCGAGACCATCGCGTTCAAGGATTACACCACGCTGAACGGCGAATCCGGGGCTCGGGACGCCGGCAAGCTCCGCCTGGAGGGCAAGGAGTACGTGGTGCAGGACGGCGACGTGCTGCATTTCCGCTTCGCCAACTGATCCTTCCATCCCGGACGCGCCCGCCCATGCCCGACCCCGCCCTCGAGGATTTCGCTGTCGGCGACGTGATCGTCGGCGAGCCGCTCACCGTCACCCGCGACGCCATCGTGGGCTTCGCCGAGCAGTTCGACTTCCAGCCCTTTCACCTCGACGAGGCAGCCGCGGAAGGGACCTTCGCGGGCCGGCTGATCGGGTCCGGCTGGCACACGGCGGCTTTGGGCATGCGGCTGCTCCAGCAGGGGCCGTTCAAGGGCGGCTCGTCGCTGGGCGCGCCGGGGATCGACGAGTTGCGCTGGCTCGCGCCGGTCCTGCCGGGGGACGCCCTGACGCTGACCTTCCGGGTCGCAGGAACCCGCGATTCGACCTCGAAGCCCGGGCTCGGCTTCGTCACCGCCGAGGTCGCCGTCGGAAACCCGCGCGGCGAGACGGTGCTGACCCAGCGCTTCACCTTCATGCTTGCCCGCCGCGGCACCGACCCCCTGCCCCCGCGGCCCGTGGAGATCGGCGAACCGGGACCGGTCGCGGAGCCGCAGGACGCCGAGATCCTGCCGTTCCTGCGGGACGCCGAGATCGGCGCCGTGCGGGAGCTGGGCGCCTACCCGTTCACCGCCGAGGCGATCGTGGCCTTCGCCCAGGCCTACGATCCGCAGGCCTTCCACCTCGACCACGCGGCGGCCAAGCGCAGCCATTTCGGCGGCCTGTGCGCCTCCGGCTGGCACACGGCCGCCGCCTACATGAACCGGATGCTCACGACCCGCGCCCGCGACGCCGCCTACACGGCGACCCGCGGCCCGGTCCCGGAGGCCGGCCCCTCTCCCGGGTTCAAGGCCTTACGCTGGCTGAAGCCCGTCTACGCGGGCGACACGTTGCGGTTCAGCGCGAAGCTGACCGACAAGCGCGCCTCCGCCTCGCGGCCAGGCTGGGGACTGGCCTTCGCCCGCAACACCGGGGTGAACCAGCGCGGCGAGCCGGTTTTCTCCTTCGACAGCGCGGTCTTCCACCAGTGGGAGCCGTGAGCGCGCCGGGGTCGCTCCCGCGCGTTGACATCCGGGACACGGACGGGATCGGGCAGGCATGTATCAGAAGAAGCTCGGCAGCACGGGGCTGTTCGTCTCGGAACTCTGCCTCGGCACCATGACCTTCGGCGGCGGGACCGGGATGTGGCGCCAGATCGGCGCCCTCGACCAGGCGGAGGCCGGGCGCCTCGTCGGGCGGGCGCTCGATGCCGGGATCAACTTCATCGACACGGCCGACGTCTACGCGGAGGGGCTCTCGGAGCAGATCACCGGCCAGGCCCTGCGCGACCTCAAGGTCTCGCGCGACAGCGTCGTCGTCGCCACCAAGGGCTACGGGCCGATGGGGCCGGGGGCGAACGCCAAGGGCGCCTCGCGCCTGCACCTGATCGATGCCTGCAAGGCGAGCCTGAAGCGGCTCCAGCTCGACCATATCGACCTCTACCAGATCCACGGCTTCGACCCGGCGACGTCGATCGAGGAGCAGGTGCGCGCCCTCGACATCCTCGTGCAGCACGGCCACGTCCGCTACGTCGGCGTCTCGAACTGGGCGGCGTGGCAGATCGTGAAGGCGCTGGGGATCAGCGAGCGGGCCGGGCTCGCCCGCTTCGAGACCCTGCAGGCCTACTATTCCATCGCCGGCCGCGACCTGGAGCGGGAGATCGTCCCGATGCTGCGCTCGGAGGGGCTCGGCCTCCTGGTCTGGAGCCCGCTGGCCGGAGGCCTGCTCAGCGGCAAGTATGCCGGCGGCGCGGGCGAGGGCCGGCGCGCGAGCTTCGACTTCCCGCCGGTGGACCGCCCCCGGGCCGAAGCCTGCATCGAGGCCATGCGGCAGGTGGCGGAGGCACGCGGCGTCTCGGTGGCCCAGGTGGCGCTCGCCTGGCTGCTGCACCGCCAGGCGGTGACCAGCGTGATCGTCGGCGCCAAGCGGCTCGACCAGCTGGAGGACAACATCGCGGCGACCGAACTCAGCCTCAGCGACGCGGAACTCGACGCCCTCGACGCGGTGAGCGTCCTGCCGGCGGAGTATCCGGGCTGGATGTTCGAGCGCCAGGGCGCCCGGGCGCAGCAGCTCGCGGAATCGGGCCGGCCCGGGGTGCGGTGAGGCGGCTCACGCCGCCTTCCGACGCTCCGGGTAAAGCCCGTACAGCCCCGCGGCGCCAATGACCCAGACCGGCTCCTGTCGCCTCTTTAACCGATCCTGCTAAGGTAGGAACGGAGGTCGGCCTATGACGGAGTTACTGGAGAAGGCGGTCGCAGCGGTGCGTCGGATGTCCGTTGCCGAACAGGATACCATCGCCCAGGCCATCCTCAGCCTCGCGCAGCTCGCTGAGCCGCTCGACATCGAGCCCGAAAACGTGGCCGCCGTCACGGCGGGCCTGGACCAAGCCGATCGCGGCGCGTTCGTGGAAGGTGAAGCGGCCGCGAGCGTCGCGGCTACTTTCGCACGTGTCCGTGAAAGATCGTGAGACTGCGTCTCACACCGCAGGCACTCGCAGACGTGGAGACCATCGCGACGTATCTGGAAAGCCGGAATCCGCTCGGCGCGCAACGCGTCGAGGCGGCGATTCAGGACGCGCTCATCCTCATCGGCCGGTATCCCGAGATCGGCTCGATCGGGCGTCAGCGCGTTCGCCGTCTGGCGCTGCCCCGCTATCCGTACCTGATCTTCTACCGTGTGGACGAGCCCGCGGATGTCATCGCGATCCTGGCGATCCGGCATGCGGCCAGAAAGCCGGCCGGCCAATCCTAGAGCGGGCGAAGTCGTCTTCCGTCCGTCGCCCCACAGGCCAAGCCGCGCCCCTGTCCGCCCCCTGCCCTCACGCCGCCTTCCGGCGCTCCGGGTAGAGCCCGTACAGCCCCGCGGCGCTGGCCTCGCAGATCCCGCGCTCGGTGATGATCCCGGTCACCAGCCGGGACGGGGTCACGTCGAAGGCGGGGTTGGCCACGGGGCTTCCGGGGGAGACCACCTCGATCGTGGCGAAGCCGCCGTCGGCGAGCCGCCCGGTCATGTGGGTGACCTCGCGCCCGTCGCGCTCCTCGATCGGGATCTCCTTCACCCCGTCGTCGAGCGTCCAGTCGATCGTCGAGAACGGCAGGGCCGCGTAGAACGGCACGCGGTTGTCGTGCGCCGCCAGGGCCTTCAGGTAGGTGCCGATCTTGTTGCAGACGTCGCCGCTCGCCGTCGTGCGGTCCGAGCCGACGATGCACAGGTCGACCCCGCCGTGCTGCATCAGGTGCCCGCCGGCATTGTCGGCGATGACCGTGTGCGGCACCCCGTGGCCGTTCAGCTCGAAGGCGGTGAGCGCGGCACCCTGGCTGCGCGGCCGGGTCTCGTCGACCAGGACGTGCACCGGCACGCCCCGTTCGTGGGCGGCGTAGATCGGCGCCAGTGCGGTGCCCCAATCCACCGTGGCGAGCCAACCGGCGTTGCAATGGGTCAGCACGGTCACCGGCCGGTCGCCGCCCCTGGCCCTGTGCAGGTCGGCGATGACCTGGCTGCCGTGGGCGCCGATGGCGCGGCAGCTCGCCACGTCCTCCTCGGCGATGCGGCCCGCCTCCGCGAAGGCGCAGGCGAAGCGCTCGTCGGGCGCGACCTGCCGCAGGTTGGCGGAGAGCCGGTCGAGCGCCCAGCGCAGGTTGATCGCCGTGGGGCGCGTCGCCGCGAGCACCGCCACCGCCCGGTCGATCCCATCCGTGGAGGCATCCGCCCGCATGGCCAGCGCCAGCCCGTAGGCCGCTGTGACGCCGATCAGCGGGGCGCCGCGCACGATCATGGTGCGGATCGCTACTGCGGCGTCCTCCAGCGTGGCGAGGCGCTTCAGCTCGAACGCGAAGGGCAGGCGGGTCTGGTCGATCACCTGGACGCTGACGCCGTCCGGGTCCGGGAAGATCGTGCGGTAGGGCTGGCCGTCGATATTCATGGCCGGTCCTGTGCCACAGCGGGGCGGATTTTGCACCCTCCGCACGGGGCGCTGATCGAGCCCCGGCGGCCCGGGCGTGGGCCGGTCAGCCTTCCTCAACCTTAGCGGCTCGTTAAGGGGGCCGTGCCTAGCCTCTCGGGCAAGTCCCCGTTCTGCGTCCGGTCCCGCATGCGCTCGCTTCGCCGTCCCGCATCGCCCTACGACACCTTCGTCGACAGCGTTCGCCCGTTCCTGGGCAAGCGCCTGACGGAACTCGGCGGGTTCGTGCTGTTCACCGGCGCGGTCGCGCTGACCGTGGCGCTGGCCACGTGGTCGATCGACGACCCGAGCCTCAATCACGCCACCGACCATGCCGCCCACAACGTCCTCGGCCAGCCTGGCGCCGTGGTGGCCGACCTCGCCATGCAGATCCTCGGCCTCGGGTCGCTCGCCTTCGTGCTGCCCCCGGCCCTCTGGGGCGTCCGGCTGATGCGCGAGCGCAACCTGCCCGAGGGGGGCCTGCGCATCGCCCTCTGGATCATCGGCTTCTGCGCGGCGAGCGCGGTGGCGAGCGCTCTGCCGCCCACGACCCGCTGGCCGCTGCCCACCGGCCTCGGCGGGGTGGCCGGCGACGGCCTGCTGTCGATGGCACGGGTGATCGTCGGGGCGGTCTCGTCCGCGGCGGCCCACCTCGTCGGCTTCGCCTACGCCGCCGTGGCGATCCTGAGCCTGACCGGCGCCTGCCGCTTCGGGGCGGTCGAGGAGGAGACCCTGCACGACGACCCCTACCCCGTCCGCCGCGCGCCCGTGCGGGGCCGGGACCCGGCCCGCGATGAGCGGGAGGATTCCGACGAGCCGAGCCTCGGCCTCGTGGGTGTCGGCGCCCTCGCGCAGGGGCTGATGGGCCTCCGCCACGCCGCGGCCGACCGGATCGCGGCGTGGCGCGCGGGCCGGGCCGAGCCGATCGACGGTGCTTCGCCGGCCCTGGCGGCCCGGCGCGCCTTCACGGATGCGGACCTGCCCTGGGCCGACCACCTGCCCGAGGGGCGGGAGCCAGGCGCGAGCCGGCGCGAGCCGGTCTTCGACGCGGCGGAGGACGCATCTCCGGGGATGCCCGCCCGCCGGGGGCCGCCGTCGCAGGCCGACGCGGATGCCGTCGAGACCCTGGGCGCCTTCGAGCCACCGCAGCGCCCGGTGCCACAGCGGGCCGAGCCGACGGCCTCACGCGTCGCCCCGCCGGCCGCCGCCCCCGTACCGGCCCGCCGCGCGCCCGCGCCGCCGGTCCGTCCGGAGGATTACGCCCTGCCGGCCCTCGACCTGCTGGCCGCCCCCCGCGGTCCCTCCCAGGCGAGCCTGGTCTCGGCCGATGCCCTGGAGCAGAACGCCACACTGCTCGAGGCAACGCTCGGCGATTTCGGCGTGCGCGGCGACATCCTGGCGGTGCGGCCCGGTCCGGTCGTGACCCTCTACGAGCTGGAGCCGGCGCCCGGCACCAAGTCCAGCCGCGTCATCGCGCTGGCCGACGACATCGCCCGGTCGATGTCGGCGGTCTCGGCCCGCGTCGCGGTGGTGCCCGGCCGGAACGCCATCGGTATCGAGCTGCCCAACGCCAAGCGCGAGACCGTCTACCTGCGCGAACTCCTGGCCTCGACGGATTTCGCCGAGAGCAAGCACAAGCTGGCCCTGTGCCTGGGCAAGAACATCGGCGGCGAGCCGATCATCGCCGACCTCGCGCGCATGCCGCACCTGCTGGTCGCCGGCACCACCGGCTCGGGCAAGTCGGTGGCGATCAACACCATGATCCTGTCGCTGCTCTACCGGCTGAAGCCCGAGGAGTGCCGCCTGATCATGGTCGATCCGAAGATGCTGGAGCTGTCGGTCTACGACGGCATCCCGCACCTGCTCTCCCCCGTGG